>CAZHFS010000512.1:0-2170 GCA_964531885.1 uncultured Propionivibrio sp. | reverse complement strand
ATCGCTAATAAGATGCTGGTTTCAATCCACTCCCGATTATTTAAACCGGGAGAATAAAAAACAGGCGGACGAAAAGCTGGCACACCGAACAGTTTCAATCCACTCCCGATTATTTAAACCGGGAGAATCCCAAGTACCAGTCTCTGCTTCTGCGGCGTGCCCTGTTTCAATCCACTCCCGATTATTTAAACCGGGAGAATCAGCTACGCGAACGGGCGGAAAGCGCAGGAATATGCGCAGTTTCAATCCACTCCCGATTATTTAAACCGGGAGAATCTTCGGAATTCAGAGAGTCGAACGGGGTCAGTAGTGTCGTTTCAATCCACTCCCGATTATTTAAACCGGGAGAATATTTTGGGCCTATTGACGTTGTTGACATTGATATTTTTGTTTCAATCCACTCCCGATTATTTAAACCGGGAGAATCTGCTGTATGGAATATTTTCAGTAGACGATGACTGATTGTTTCAATCCACTCCCGATTATTTAAACCGGGAGAATGTTGGTCATTAATGCCGTCAAGGTAGACAGCCCCCCGTTTCAATCCACTCCCGATTATTTAAACCGGGAGAATCGCTTGACGACAGTTCAGGTGGCATGGGCCTGGGTTTCAATCCACTCCCGATTATTTAAACCGGGAGAATAGCCCCATGTACTTGGCTGCATCATTGATCGACCTGTTTCAATCCACTCCCGATTATTTAAACCGGGAGAATCGCGATGGTCACAGTGCGTTCGACTCTGAACACCAGTTTCAATCCACTCCCGATTATTTAAACCGGGAGAATGCTTTTCCGCCACAGGCGACAATGCTTTAGGCACTTGTTTCAATCCACTCCCGATTATTTAAACCGGGAGAATCACTAAAGCCGATTGGATGCGCAACGCGGCAAACGGTTTCAATCCACTCCCGATTATTTAAACCGGGAGAATCTTCAGATAGCAGCATTTGCATTAGTCATTAATCTGTTTCAATCCACTCCCGATTATTTAAACCGGGAGAATGCGGCGCAAGCGTTGCGGGTGGCTATTTTGAGCGGTGTTTCAATCCACTCCCGATTATTTAAACCGGGAGAATGCTGGAACAGGCGGGTCGTGAAGTGTCGTCTCTGGTTTCAATCCACTCCCGATTATTTAAACCGGGAGAATCGTAGTGGTAAGCAACACATTCACCCAAGCATGGGTTTCAATCCACTCCCGATTATTTAAACCGGGAGAATGCTTCTGTATGCCCTATCCAATCCACGGGCAGAGGTTGTTTCAATCCACTCCCGATTATTTAAACCGGGAGAATATGCCGTCACTTATGACGGGCAAAAAAAAGGCCAGTTTCAATCCACTCCCGATTATTTAAACCGGGAGAATGCTTGCTAGGTTGGTCAATCGCCGACCTGAAACGCGTTTCAATCCACTCCCGATTATTTAAACCGGGAGAATGTACCATTGGCGAGGGGTGATGTTGCCGGTTATGTGTTTCAATCCACTCCCGATTATTTAAACCGGGAGAATACCGTCGCCACTGCCGCCACAACTGGAGAGGACGTTTCAATCCACTCCCGATTATTTAAACCGGGAGAATAAAGCACCGACCAATACATTGGCTTCAAAGTCAGAGGTTTCAATCCACTCCCGATTATTTAAACCGGGAGAATCAATTCTATATCGCAACAGTGAACAATACAAACAGGTTTCAATCCACTCCCGATTATTTAAACCGGGAGAATAGATGCGGTAGTAGTAATAGCGGTTGTATTGGCGGTTTCAATCCACTCCCGATTATTTAAACCGGGAGAATACACACATCTTTCACACCGTAAAATGTTTGATGTTGTTTCAATCCACTCCCGATTATTTAAACCGGGAGAATCTACTGCTTGGGAGTCTTTACCACCACTTAACTGTTTCAATCCACTCCCGATTATTTAAACCGGGAGAATAGATGCGGTAGTAGTAATAGCGGTTGTATTGGCGGTTTCAATCCACTCCCGATTATTTAAACCGGGAGAATACACACATCTTTCACACCGTAAAATGTTTGATGTTGTTTCAATCCACTCCCGATTATTTAAACCGGGAGAATGGAAATAAGTATGCCAGTTCCAAAGCGACATAACGGTTTCAATCCACTCCCGATTATTTAAACCGGGAGAATGGGTTAGGGTGGGCCATT
>CAZHFS010000511.1:0-2171 GCA_964531885.1 uncultured Propionivibrio sp. | reverse complement strand
TGAAACGCCGGCCGATCTGGTGCTTCTGGCCACAGAACCCGCGCAACTCGATACCGCTGTCCGGCTGCCTTCGTCACACGCTTTCTGGGAGTTGATCCGCAAAGGAACCCCCGTGTTTTCAGGCGCACCTTCCGCCCTCGAAAGCGGATCCGCCTGCGCGCCGAAGTTTTCGAGCTGCACCTTGCTCCCCGTGGCGGGATCAGGAATCCTGGCACTCTATGCCCCGGGGACTCCGCACCCGGAAAGCGCCTTTTGTGAGCACTTGCCCGCGCTGGCCGAACGGCTCGGCCAGGCACTCCACACGGCGATGCTGTGCACACGCCTGCAGTGCGTGGAACAACAGCTTCAGGAGAAAAACCGTAAACTCGCCGAACACAAGCGGATCAGCGATCTTTACGCCACCCACGCGGCCAATGCCCGCGCCCAACTGCACGCCCTGTTCCGCAGCCTGCCCGACCTCGTCTGGCTCAAAGATCCCGACGGCGTCTATCTGGCCTGCAACCAACGCTTCGAACTCTTCTTCGGCGCCTGCGAACAGGACATCGTCGGCAAGACCGATTACGACTTCGTCGACCGCGAGCAAGCGGATTTTTTCAGGGAGTACGACCGCAAGGTCATGGCGCGACGGGAACCGAGCGTCAACGAGGAATGGATCACCTTCGCCAACGACGGGCACCGCGAATGCCTCGAAACGACGAAGACCCCGCTCTACGACGATGCAGGCCACCTGATCGGCGTGCTCGGCATCGGCCACGACATTACCGAGCGCAAGCAGATGGAAGACGCCCTGCGTCAGGCTGAAACCGGCTCCCATGACCTGGCGTCCTTGCTTCGCCTGCTGTGCGACAACGTGCCGGACATGATCTGGGCCAAGGATCTCGAAAAACGCTACCTTTTCGCCAATAAAGCCATCTGTGATCACTTGCTTAACGCGCAGGACATCCACGAACCGATCGGCAAGACCGACCTGTTTTTTGCCCGACGCGAACGCTCGGCGCACCCGGAAAATCCGCATTGGCACACCTTCGGCGAACTCTGCCAGGACAGCGACGCCCTGACGCTGCAGTTCGGCAAGCCCTCGGTCTTCGAGGAATACGGCAATGTGCGTGGCGCCTCGACCTTCTTCGAGGTCCATAAATCGCCCTTCTACAATGAGCGTGGCGAGGTCATCGGCACAGTCGGCTCAGCGCGCGACATCACCGAACGCAAGCGCATCGAAGCGGAACTCGAACAGCATCGCCGGCATCTGGCCGAACTTGTCGAGCAACGCACAGCGGCCCTGCTGCAAACCGAGGCTCGCGCCAGCCAGATTCTCCAATCCGCAGCCAGTGGCCTGTACGGTACAGATAATCGGGGACGGATAACCTTCATCAACCCAGCCGCCTGCCACATCCTGGGCTATACGGAGCAGCAGCTGCTCGGACGCTCGGCCCACGCCATGTTCCACCATCACCACCCGAACGGCACCCCCTATCCAGAGGAGGAATGCAGCATCCGCCATCAGGTACTGGAGCAAGGACAGGAAGTGCGTAGCGACGACGAAGCCTACTGGCATGCTGACGGCCACCCGATACCGATCAGCTACGCCGTTCACCCGATGATCCACAATGGCGTCATCACCGGCACCGTGGTCTGCTTCATGGACGCCAGTGAGCAACGCGCCGCCACCGAGGCCCGTGAGCAAGCCATTGCCGCCGCCGAGCAGCTGGCACGCGTCAAGAGCGAATTCCTGGCCAACATGAGCCACGAAATCCGTACCCCGCTCAACGGCATTCTCGGCTTTGCCGAAATCGGTCTGCGCTCCTATGCCAACCCGGAGCAGGCAAAGAACGCTTTCGAGAAAATCCTTTTTTCAAGCAAGCGACTGCTCGTCGTCGTCAACGACGTGCTCGATTTTTCCAAGATCGAAGCGGGCAAGCTCTGCATCGTCGAACGGGAAACCAATCTCGCAGAAGTCATCGAGCGGAGCGTTGACCTCGTCCGCGAACGCGCGGCGCAAAAACGGCTCTCCCTGTTCGTCACCCAGGACCCCGACCTTCCCGCCACGTGCCTGAGCGACCCTGCCCGCCTCGGACAGATCCTGCTCAACCTGCTCACCAATGCCGTCAAATTCACCGAACAGGGCGAGGTTCGCCTGCACGTTGAAAAAATCGCTGGCGATATCGTATTCA
>CAZHFS010000510.1:0-2174 GCA_964531885.1 uncultured Propionivibrio sp. | reverse complement strand
GCCTTCTTCTCGGTCACGATGCCATTGACTGGCGAACGGAAGGTTAGCGTGCGCCGGGTTTCACCGGATTTGGCGAGGGACTTCACTTGTTCTTCCGAGATGTCCCAGTTGCGCAGACGCGCCAGACTGGAGTCGGCCAACTGACGCATCCCGTCCTGAGTGCTCCCATCAGCCCCCTTCAGGCTCTCGACGCCTTGGGCGGCAATAGCGTACTCGCGCTGCGCCGAGACCAGTTCCGGACTGTAAACCTCAAACAGCGGCTGCCCCTTGCCCACCGGCTGACCGGTCACATTGACATGCAGACGCTCAACATAGCCTTCGAATTTGGGCGAGATGGCATAGGTGCGGCGCTCGTCGGGCTCAATTCGACCGGCCGCCCGGATAACCTTGTCCAGGTTACGCAGCGTTGCCGCTTCGGTACGCACCCCGAGCTTCTGAATCTTCTCGGTGCTGATTTTGATTTGGTTGGCGGAAGCCGGTTCATCATCTTGCTCGCCGTCGTAGACCGGGATGTAGTCCATCCCCATGGGGTCTTTCTTGGGCGTCGGCGAGGTATCAGGCAAACCCATCGGATTGCGGTAGAAAAGAACTTTCCGTTCTTTCTTCCCCGCATCGGCCGTCATGCTGGCAGGCCCCTCGGCGTGTGGAAGCGAACTATTCTTCTGGCCCGCCCAGTAACCGCCACCAGCGGCCAATGCAGCCACGACGGCAGCGGCAATCACTCCCTTGTTCATAGTTCTTCTCCGAGGATGCGTTCGATTTCGGCGAGGCGAACCTGGGCCTCTGCACGCGATTTGATTTGGTTGAGCTTGGCCTGGCGAATCTGGCGCTGGGCATCCAGCAGGGTGGCAAAGTCCACTTTGCCGGTTTCATAGCCCGACAGCGCCGCTTTGAAAGTCAGTTCAGCCTGCGGTAGCAAGCTGTCGGTAGTCAGGCGTTCAGTCCGCCGGGCCGCTTCCAGTTCGAAAAGGTTGGCCGAGAGGTCGGACAGGAGTTGGTTGGACGTGGCATCACGTTTGGCTCGGCTCGCCGACACCATGGCTTCAGCCTCGCGCTCCTGGGCGCGTCGGCTGGACTGCTGCAAAGGGATGTTGATTTCGAACATCAAGTCCCATTGCTTCACTTCATTCTGCATCTGGTTCGGTACAACACCGACCGTCACATCGGGATAACGATTCTTGTAGGCCAGTTCCCGGCTTTTCTCGGCTGCCGCGATTCGGTGGCCTTCTGCCGACAACATCGGGTTCCGGGTCCGCGCACGCTCTTCCAGAGTGGCGTAGTCAAGTTGGGCGGGAGCCGGCAAGGGGCGCAGGGATTCCGGCATGGCCAATGGCGCAGCAGCGGGGCGCCCCAACAAGGCGTTCATGCGTGTCTTCAAGTGATGATGTTCAGTCTCGATAGCGATGAGTTCGTTACGCATCGAAGTCTGTTCGACCTGTGCCCGGATAACGTCCTGCTGCGCTGCCAGGCCGCCGGCGTAGCGAACCTGGGCAATTTTCTCCAGGCGCACCATCAGGTCGAGAATTTCCTTGGTCAGGCTTTCATTGCGGTTCAGGTAGTAGAGCTGCGCGTAGGTGGTCTTGATTTTGGCGGCGACTTCGCTCCAGGTGCCGTAGGCGCGCCCCTTGGCGCCCTCTGCCTCCAGTTCGGCAATTTCGCGCTTGAGGTCGCGTTTTCCGAACCAGGGGATGTCCTGCATCAGGGTGTAGCGCGTGCTGCCAACACGGCTGGGGGACAGGGAGGCGCTTTGTGAGCCCCCCTTGGTGATGTCCATCAGCTCGGTGCGCAACTTGGGGTCAGGCAGAGCGCCGGCGGGTGTGATGCGCTCTGCGGCGGCATCCGCCTCGTAGCGCATGCTGGCAAAGTCAGGGTTTCCTTCCCGAGCCAGGGAAAGGAGGCTCTCTACATTGCTGCCCGGTTGTGTCTGGGCTTGAGCGCTCAGGCACCAAGCTGCGGTGAACGCGGCGCATAGGAGTTTGCGCGAGGTGGTTATTCGTTTCATCTGTTTGTCCTCGTGATGATTTCCAGTGGCACCGCGTACCGAAATGCCCTTACTTGGGCAGTTCTAGGCGAACGATAGTCATTGCACCATTGATGTTGTCCGATGCGAATCGGATTTTTTGTCCGCTCTTCACTTTGTCGAGCCAGGAAGCATCCTTGACCTTGAACGCCAT
>CAZHFS010000509.1:0-2178 GCA_964531885.1 uncultured Propionivibrio sp. | reverse complement strand
CAGCGCCGAATTCGGGCGCACCATCGGCATCTACCCGGAAACCAAGCACCCGAGCTATTTCCGTTCGATCGGCCTGCCGCTCGAGGAAAAGCTCGTCGCCACCCTCAAGGCCAACGGCTACGACGCACCGGACGCGCCGTGCTTCATCCAGTCCTTCGAATACGGCAACCTGCAGGCCATCCGCGCGATGATCTCGACGCCGACGATCTTCCTCATGGAAGCCGCACACCGCCGCCCGCACGACTTCGTGCTGGCCGGCGACCCGCGCACCTATGGCGACCTCACCCGTCCCGAAGAGCTGGAGAAGATCGCCCGCTTCGCCACCGGCATCGGGCCCAGCAAGCGCCTGATCGTGCCGGAGAAGGGCGACCGTACGCTCGCCGCGCCAACCTCTCTCGTCGCCGATGCACACCGTGCCGGGCTGCTGGTGCACCCTTACACCTTCCGCGACGACCCGGTCTTCCTCGCTCCTGACTACGTCAATGATCCTCAGGCCGAATACCTGCAGTTTTTCAGGCTCGGGGTCGACGCAGTGTTCTCGGACTTTCCCGACTCGGCGTTCCGTGCCCGCGCCCGCTTCCTGCGTGACACCCGCGCTACCCCTTGAGTCCTGACCGCAGAAAGCAGCGTCTTGGTACAGAGAAAAGCAATTTCCAGCCCCCTCAGGCAATGTAAGCCAGCTTCTTATTGTTGCGACGCAATGTAAATAACTATACATTTGAGCTTCACCCCAGTTCTCAAGCGAGAGGACCATGGCTCAACTGACCAGCACACCGTCCATGGCGCAGCGCATCGCGCGCCTGCTACCGACGCTGACCACGGCGCAGCGGCGGATGGCCGACTACGTGCTGGCCAACCCCTTGCAGGCGGCCACGCAATCGATCGACGAACTGGCCACCACGCTGGGCGTCTCAATCGCCACCGCCAACCGCTTTGCCCGCGCCCTCGAGTTCGAGAGCTACCCGCAGTTTCGCTCCGCCTTGGTTCTCGGCCTGGAAAGTGCTTTGGCACTGGTCGACAAGATGCGCCAGCGGGTCGACCAACCGGCCAGCGAACACGAAGTGTTCGCCCTGACTCTCGGCGAAATTGAGGCCAACATCGGACGGACCCGGCAGGCCCTCGACGCCGACAGCTGTCGCCAAGCCGTGGCCGCCATCCACGCCGCACAGCGCATTGCCATCGCCGGCTACGGCAGCAGCGCCTGGCTCGCCGGCCTGCTGCACCGGACCCTCGAACCCTATTGCCGACAAGTGCACCTGCTTCCCAGCGTCGAAGGCTCGGGCTACGGAGCCCGGGTGCTCTCCAGCCTGGCCCCTCAGGATCTCTTGATCGCCATCGCCTTTCCGCGCTATTCGGCCGACACCGTGCTCCTCGCCCGCCGTGCGCACGAAACCGGCGTACCGATCCTGGCCCTGACCGACAAGCGCACCTCGCCGCTCGCACCACTCGCGGCGGTCACGCTCTACGCGGAAACCGAGAGCACCTATTTCGCCAATTCCGAGTGCAGCACCCTCGCCCTGCTCGAGGCGCTGGCCAGCGCCGTGGCACACCGCGGTGCCGATTCCGTGCAGGCCGCCGGGCGACTCGCTTCGGCAGCTCAACCCTGGTTGCATGACACGCCCGAGAGCCGCTTTCGTCATTCGCCGGTCCTCGACGAAGCCCTCGTTTCTCCGACGCCGTACCCCCCTCGCTCAACTGTTCCATCCCGTCACCGCCCACGCAAATCCTGACCATGAATACGCCCCTCCCAGTCATCGCCATTCACGGCGGCGCCGGCACCCTGAGCCGCAGCCTGGTAACCGAGGCCCAGAAAGAGGCCTATCACAACGCCTTGCGCGAGATCCTGCTCGCCGGTCAACAATGCCTGGCCGATGGCGGCAGCGCGCTCGACGCCGTGACCCTGGCCGTCAGCCTGTTTGAAGACTGCCCGCTATTCAACGCCGGGCACGGTGCGGTGTTCACCCGCGACGAAACCCACGAACTCGACGCTTCGATCATGGATGGCGAAGGCCTGCGCGCCGGCGCCGTTGCCGGCGTCAGTCACATCAAACACCCGGTCTTCGCCGCCCGCCTGGTGATGGAGAAAACGTCCCACGTCTTGCTGATTGGCAGCGGGGCAGAGAATCTCGCCCGGGACAATGGGCTGGAGATGGTGACTCCCGAGTTTTTCTCCACCGA
>CAZHFS010000508.1:0-2201 GCA_964531885.1 uncultured Propionivibrio sp. | reverse complement strand
GCAAAATAACTCCGCCCCTGCCACAGTGAAAATTGGAATTGAGCATTCTAGCCGCGGCAGTGTTTTCCGCGAAAGCGAAGAATGTGCGACAAGAATGGCTACTCCGCTGACAGGTGACTTCGGCTGCGTTGCCGGGCAGGTGCCATCGCCCCCGGCACCTGGATAGGCCAGCAGCCTGATGTTCTTTTCCACCTGCCGATTCCTCGCCCCCCTTGCTCACCCCCTCTCAATCAGAGATTCTGGATTCACAGGCGCGTCTTGGTTATCATCCCAGCCCCTGATAGCGCACAACGCGCTTATCCATGCACACAACCGTCGAGTCAATGAATTTGTCATGCACCCGATGCGGCGCCTGCTGTGCCGCGTTTCGCGTCTCCTTCTACTGGGCAGAGAGCGACATGCATCCCGACGGCAGGGTTCCGCAGGCCTTGACCTTGCAGATCACGCCTTTCCACGCCGCCATGCGCGGGACTGAAAAAGCGT
The DNA here is from genome assembly GCA_964531885.1 of uncultured Propionivibrio sp. Taxonomy (GTDB): domain Bacteria; phylum Pseudomonadota; class Gammaproteobacteria; order Burkholderiales; family Rhodocyclaceae; genus Propionivibrio. The sequence goes on along the minus strand of CAZHFS010000508.1, from coordinate 1,718 downwards.
CTCCGCGCTGCGTCGCGCTGACGGGGAACATTGGCCAGGAGGTAGGGTGCACCATCTACGCACAGCGCCCCAGCACTTGCCGGGGGTTTGTCGCCGGCGATGCCCGCTGCATCGACGCACGACAAAGGCACGGCCTCCCGCCCGAGGACGCCGCAGCGTAACGCGCACATAAACCACGAGCAGCACCAGCAATACGCTCAGCACCACACAGGAAACACTGAGGAAAAACATCGTGTCGCCGGCCGGATAGCCGGCAACGCCAGTCAGCACGGAAGCATCTTGAGTCATATCGGATACTCGACCGCATAGGCAGCCCACGGCCAAGCCATGCGCTGCCCCCTCCCCTGAACCTCCCGCGCAAAATCCGCACAGAAGCAGACCCACCTTAGCGACCTGCGTTACCTTGCATAAGAACGGTAACGCGATCTCGACGACAGCGACTTCTTGTTCTTCTGGCGCCGAAACAAGATTACGACATACTCAGGCCAACCGGGCCTCAGCGCGCATGCACACCACGCCGCTCGACAAACGCGCCTCGACAATGAGGGTGTTGTCCTGCGGCCAAGCGGCATAACGCATGGTATCGCCGAGGATGGCCGGCGCCAAGCCCCGGTAACTGAAATCGCGCAGCACGCGCCCCTGGTTCATGGCACACGCGGCAGCGAGACCAGCCATCAGCGTGGCATTGAGCGGGCCATGAATCACCTGCGCGTCGTAACCTTCGACTTCACGACAATAGTCAGCATCGTAATGAATGCGATGCCCGTTGAAGGTCAGTGCCGAATAGCGGAACAGGGTGGTCGACGTCGGCTTGAGCGTTTGCGTGAGCGCCCCCGATGGTATCTCGGGCGCCTTTTCGGCAGAGGGCGCTTTTTTAGACAAACGCCCGGCGGAACGATAGACGATGTCGCTTTCTTCACGCAGCAATCGTTCGCCTGCCAGCGACTCGAGGGTATTTTCGACCGTAACGAAAACCAGATCACCCGAGCGTCCGTGCTTGTAGTCGATCGAATGAATGCGCGAGGTACGCCTTACACGGCTGCCGATGGCGATGGGTGCCAGGAATTCAATTCGCCCGCCGGCGCGCATGCGGTTGGGCAAAGCCACTGGCGGAAGGAAACTGCCGCGCGCGGGATGACCATCGCGCCCGAGTTCGCGCTCGGGCAAGGCGCTCAGAAAATACAGCCAGTGCCAGAGCGGCGGCAACGCCACGCCATCACGTAACTGGGACGACTGCGCATAATCGATCGTTGCCGCCATCAACTTGGCCTGCCGCAACCCAATGACGTCTTCATCCTGCGCGGTGCGTCCAAGCCAGGCACGCAGCACATCGAGATCGACACTTTCGTGCCCACCGTCACCCGCCGTGGTCGAGCGCGAAACCACCTCGCCAGTCATCTGCATTCCTTGTTCTCCTTTGTCTCACATGCTTTGGCGCCTGCGGGCGCTCTGATGGTTGGTGCGGCCCCTGGCATGCCGCGCCCGAGTCCCATGCCAGAAACCTGCCCACCGAGACAACACACCTCGGACACGCGGAAGGCAAGGTTCGTGCGTGGAGACTTCGCCGATCACAGTCCAACCGGCCAACACCTCCGGTGAGCTCAAATCATTCACCATGGAACCTGATCAACCGTCTGATTCTATGACAGCCAAGGCCAGCCAGCCAAGGAATATCGAGCGCCAGAACACACTGCTCGATTACGCGCCAACAGCCCACG
>CAZHFS010000507.1:0-2204 GCA_964531885.1 uncultured Propionivibrio sp. | reverse complement strand
CTGGCAGGCATCCTGGTAACTCATGAGCATTCAGACCATTTGGCCGGTGTTTTTCCTCTGGCCAGAAAATTCGGTCTGCCGGTCTATCTGACCGAAGGTACCTGGCACAGCGCTGAAGAACGTTTAGGCTCGCGAGCCAAGGAAATACGGGCTTTGTGTCGGCCGATCCGAGCTGGGCAGTCATTTGCCCTGGGCTGTGCCGACGTGCTGCCTTTCGCGGTGCCGCACGATGCCCGCGAACCGGTGCAGTTTGCCTTGTCCTATGCCGGTCGCGCCCTTGGTGTTCTTACGGATACGGGGTGGATTACCCCGCATATCGTCGATTGCGTTAAGCACAGCGATGCGCTGGTGCTGGAATTCAATCACGATGCCACTCGCCTCGCGTCATCCTCGTATCCGGCCATGCTCAAGCGGCGCATTGCCAGTGACTTCGGCCACCTTGAAAACCGTCAGGCGCTTGGCTTGCTGGATTGCATCGAAAGCAGTGCACTCCAGCATGTCGTGGCAGCCCATTTGAGTGCAGAGAATAATTGTCCCGAGCTGGTCCGCGGCCTGCTTGAAACGCATCCCGCCGTGGCAGGCGCTCAGGTTGGCATCGCAAGCCAATCAGAGGGGGTCGACTGGCGTTCGATTGACTAAGGGGGCGCTAAGCACGCTGGTCGTGTGGCTCGGGTGGGCAAAAAGATGGTTTTTAGTGCAGTTCTCTTCAGTACACCTATCGTCTTGGCTTGATCTGTTTGCTGCGTGCTGCGCTTGACAGTAGGCGAAAAAAAGCCGGCCCTCAGGCCGGCTTTTTGTGATTCTGTTGCGCTGATTACTTCTTGGCTTCCGTTGCCGGAGCAGCGGCCGGAGCAGCTGCGGGGGCTGCCGGGGTAGCCTCGGCGGGCTTTGCGTCGGCAGCAGGTGCAGGCGTGGCAGCGGCCGGTGCAGCAGGGGTGGCAGCCGGTGCCGTGCTGGCGTCTGCGGGTTTGGCATCAGCAGCAGGCGCGGGGGCAGGTGCCGGAGCCGGAGCCGGTGCGGCGACAGGGGCTGGCGCGGGAGTCGGGGTCTGTTCTTTTTTGCTGCAAGCTGCGACAGTCAGGGTGGCCATCAAAGCGGCCAAGAGGAGCGACTTCTTCATTATTCAGTCCTTATTTATGCGGCGTTATAGTCAATCAGTTCCGCTCTCAGGCTTGTCCTGTGGGCATTGCGGTAAAGCGGAACGGACGAAATTCTAGCGTTGCCGCTGAGCCCCGTTTTGACGAGTTTTGTAACGTTGTGTGTCATTTGATGTGAACTCCGGGCGGCCTCCACGTTTTCCTTCAAAGGTGCTTTCGCGGCGTGCCGGCCGGGCGTTGCCATCATTGAAAGCGGGCGCGGCGTCACGCGTCGCAAAAGTGCGAGTTTCACCGTTTGAGCGGCGCGGCTCCCCTGCCGTCGGGCGCTTGCCCGAGCGCGGTGCTGTGGTACCAGGGTGTCCGCCGGAGGGCTTGTGGCCGTGGGTCCGGGGTTTGTCTCCCTGCCATTGAGGGCGCCCACCCTTGGCAGGACGCCGAGATTCAGGCGGGCGGCGGGTTGGTTCGTGGCCGGGTACGATTTCGACCGGAATCGTTTGCCGGGTGAAACGCTCGATGCGACGAACCTGAAAGCTTTCGCCGTGATTGGCAAGGGATACGGCGAGACCGTTGCGCCCGGCGCGACCCGTACGGCCGATGCGATGCACGTAATCCTCGGCGAATTTCGGCAGGTCGTAGTTGAAAACGTGAGTGATCGTCGGGACATCGATGCCACGGGCTGCCACGTCGGTGGCGACGAGGATGCGAACATGGCCACGGCGAAGGGAGTTGAGTGTGCGGTTACGCGCGCCTTGCGGCATATCACCATGGAGTGGAGCTGCATTCAGACCAGCGATGTTCAGCCGTTCGGCAAGTACATCGGCTTCGCGTTTGGTGGCCGTGAACACGACAGCCTGGTCGATTGCCGCGTCACGCAACAGGTGATCGAGCAGGCGGTTTTTGTGCGACAAATCGTCGACGTAGTGGAGGCGCTGCTCGATGTTCTCGTGTCGCGTATGCGAAGCGGCAACTTCGATGGTCCGCGGGTTGCGCGTCACACGTTGGGCCATCAGGCCGACGTTGCCATCGAGCGTGGCGGAAAACAACATGGTTTGGCGCGATGCCGGCGTGGCGGCGATGATGGTCTCGATGTCGTCGATGAACCCCATG
>CAZHFS010000506.1:0-2215 GCA_964531885.1 uncultured Propionivibrio sp. | reverse complement strand
CGCCCAGCGGCTGGCCGTTGAGTTCGATCTCGAAGTTGATGTTGCGCAGGCGGTCATAGCGGTCGATCTCCGCAGGGCCGCCGGAGAGCGTGAGACTGGCCACCTGGCCGAGCATCACCGGCCCGTGCGCGCCGGGCACCGTCAAGCGCTCGAGCAAGGCGAGATCCTGGCGCGCCGCATCGGGCAGACGCACGACGATGGGAATCTGGCGTTGCGCGAGATTGAGCTTGGCGAGACCCTGGTCGTAGTCCCCGGCCGTCGCCACGCGCAGCGTCTCGGCAATGGCCGCCGAGGTCACCCCGAGGTCGGCCGCACGGGCGAAGTCGGGACGGACCACGAGTTCCGGACGGACCAGGCTAGCCGTGCTGGTAATGCTGCCGATGCCCGGCAGGGTGCGCAGTTCGCGCTCCACGAGGCGCGCATGCTCGGCAAGCCGCGCACCGTCCTCGCTGGCCAGCACCAGCACGTATTTCTCGTTCGAGCCGCCGAGGCCGACCTTGTACTGCACCCCGGGCAGGGTGGCGAGCAGATGGCGCAGTTCGGTCTCGATCTGCTGTTTGCTCACCCCGCTGCGTTTGCCCCGCGGGGTGAGGTTGATGGTCAGCGTGGCCTTGCGCACTTCGGCCGCGCCGCGCGGAGCAAACGGATCGCTCCCTGCCGCGCCACCGCCGACCGCGGTATAGACGAGGCGTACGTGCGGGTTCTTCTCGACCAGACGGCGCGCCTCTTCTGCCGCCGCCAGTGTTTCCTTGAAGGTCGTGCCTGGCGGCAGAGAGAGATACACCTGGGTCTGCGAAAAATCGTCGGGCGGGATGAAGCCCGTGGGCAGCAAAGGCACCAGCAGGAAGGAGCCGAAGAAAAAGGCCGCCGCCACCAGGGTGGTGCGCACCCGGTGGCGCAGGCAGGCCTGCGCCCAGCCGAGATAAATCGCCATCCAGCGTGGTGGTTTTTCCTCGGCGACCGGTTTCATGAGGTAGGCCGCCATCATCGGCGTGAGCATGCGTGCCACGACCAGCGAGAAAAACACGGCAATCGCCGCCGTCCACCCGAACTGGACAAAGAATTTGCCCGGCACGCCGCTCATGAAGGCGGTGGGCAGAAAGACGGCGATCAGGGTAAAGGTGGTGGCGATCACCGCCAGGCCGATTTCGTCGGCCGCTTCCATCGCTGCCTCAAGCGGGGTCTTGCCCATGCGCAGGTGGCGCATGATGTTCTCGACCTCGACGATGGCATCGTCCACCAGGATGCCCACAACCAGAGAGAGCGAGAGCAGGGTCACTACGTTGAGGGTGAAGCCCAGGTAATACATCGCGGCAAAAGTCGGAATCACCGACAGCGGCAGGGCTGTGGCGGAGACAAAAGTCGCCCGCCAGTCACGCAGGAAGAGCCAGACGACCAACACGGCGAGCAGCGCACCTTCGATGAGCAGCGACATCGAGCCCTCGAAGTTTTCCAGCACCGGATCGACAAAATTGAAAGCTTCGTTGATGGTGATGTCGGGGTGCGCGGCCTTGAGTTTCTCCAGCGCCGCAAGCACGCCATTGGCTACCTCGACCTCGCCCGCCCCGCGCGAACGCACGATCTCGAAACCGACCACCGGCTGCCCGTTGAGCAGCGCCGCCGACCGTTGTTCGGCCACGGTGTCGCTCACGCTCGCCAGTTGGCCAAGGCGCACGCGCCGCCCGTCGGCCAGCCCGATCTCCATGGCGGCCAGTTCATCAGCGTTCTGCACCGTGGCAATGGTACGCACCGATTGCTCGCTGCCGCCAATATCCGATCGTCCGCCTGCCGCCTCCTGCTGGATGCGCCGCACCTGGCGCGAGACCTCGGCGGCGCTCACGCGCAGTGCCAGCAGGCGCGCCGGATCGAGGTCGACACGCACTTCGCGGGTCACCCCGCCGACGCGGCTCACCGCACCGACACCGCGCACCGCGAGCAAGGCCTTGGTGACCGTGTTGTCGACAAACCACGACAGCGCTTCGTCATCCATGCGCGAGGACGCGACGGTGTAGGTCAGGATCGGGGCGCCAGCGAGGTTCACCTTGGAGACTACCGGATCCTTGAGGTCGGCCGGCAGGTCGGAGCGGATGCGCGAAACCGCGTCGCGCACGTCGTCGACGGCTTCCTGCGTGGGCTTTTCAAGGCGGAACTCGACGGTCACCGTCACACTGCCGTCCTGCGCCTTGGTATAGATGTGCTTGATGCCCTGCAGGGT
>CAZHFS010000505.1:0-2217 GCA_964531885.1 uncultured Propionivibrio sp. | reverse complement strand
CCACACGGCGGCGGCGAAGGTGACGAAGGAGAGCGCCGTGGTCAGCAGGGTGATGGTGGCGATGCGCCCGGAATCGACGCTGTAGTTCTCGGCCAGCATCGAGACGTTGCTGGCGCTGGGCAAGGCCGCCACGAGGATGAGGGCGAGCAGGAGCTGGGGGTCGAATTCGACGCCAAAGGCTTGCGCTGCGCGCGCCACGCCAAGGATCAGCAAGGGGTGGACAACGAGCTTGACCATGACCACCGGCCAGACGTCGAGGCGGTGCGCCGGGGGGCGCTGGTGCAGGGCGTTGCGCGCCAGGATGCCGCCCAGGGCAAAGAGCGCGACGGGCGTGGCCGAGTCGGAGAGCATGTTCACCGTTTTGCTGACGATGGCCGGCACGGGCAGCCCGGTCGCCGAGACCAGCACGCCACCGGCCGCGGCCCAGGGCAGCGGGTTAGCCGCGGCACCGCGCAGCGCCTTGGCAAAGGCGGCAAACAATGAAGCGCGCCCACCCTCGCCCGGCTCGTGGCGCGCATGCGCGATGGCCAGGCACAGCGAGCTGATGAGCACGACGTCGACGGTGAGGGCCAGCACCGCGCTGCCGATCGCCTGCTCGCCGAGCAAAGCCAGGATGAGCGGAATGCCCATGAAGCCGCTGTTGGGGAAGGTGGTGACCAGCGCGCCGAAGGCGGCGTCTTCGATGCCGATGCGCGCGTTGCGGCTCAAATGGATGATGGCCAGTGCCATGAACACGCCACTGCCGGCGTAGAGGGCCAGCAGCTTGGGGTCGAGCAGGCGGGCGATCGGGGTGGCCGAGCCAAAGCGGAAGAGCATGGCTGAGAGGCCGAAGTAAACGACATAGCGGCAGATGCCGGCCACCGCCCCGTGCGGCACGACGCCGCGGCGCACGGCAAGGTAGCCGCAGGCGACGAGGGCGAACAGGGGGAAGGTGATGTTGAGGATGGCCAGCATGGCGCCCCTTTAGCAAAAACCGGGTTTGGCCTGGAAGGCCTAGAAATAGCGGCGCGGCCGGCGACGGAAGGCGAGCAGGCCGCCCAGCAGCAGCCCGGCAAAAAACAGCACCGACCAGTTGGCCAGCGAGAAGCCGAGGAAGGTCCAGTCTTTCTGGGTGCAGAAGCCGGTGACCATGAACATCGACGGCCACAGCGTAGACAGCCAGTTAACCGTCTGTTCAAGCAGGGTCGGGTCGCCGAAGCCGCACTCGATGGCCTGTTGCGGCGCGTATTGCATCCAGCTCTGGTTGATCGCCGTCGCCAGCCCGCCGAGCGCAGCCAGCGTCACCAGCGCGCCCCACACGCGGTGCCCGCGCGGCAAGGCGGCACCGCACAGCGCAAAGGCGCCGACCAGCATGTACATGAAGCGTTGAAAGCTGCACATGTAGCAGGCCGCGATCTTGGCGACCTCGCCGAGGATGACGCCACTGGTGACGAGGCCGACGGCGGCGAGCGCGAGGGCAAGGAAGAGGGAGCGGTGCGACAGGTGCATGACGGGCCAAACCTGAAAAGACATCGACGGCCATTTTACGCCATCGACGCGCCCCGCCCCAGCCCGGCGCTGCGCGGACCGACCGACGGGCAATGCACTCGCCCCGGCGGCAGCCCGAAAAAAACGCCGGCCCGGAAGTCCGGTGCCGGCGTTCTGCGGCCGGGGTGGCCCGGCGCGCGCTTGCGCGCTTACTCCTGATGAATCATCTGCTCGACCGGCGCATCCTCGACGGGCGGCGGCGTGAAGCGCGTCACCCAATGCTCGGCCGGCGCGCCACCAAGGATGGCGGGCACCGAGATCACGGCGGTGTCGAGGAAGGTGGGGATGGCGAACTTCTGCGTCACCACCTTCTCCGGCCCGGAGATGACCTCGATGGTGATGCTGTGGCTCGGCCCGCCAACCGCGAGCATGACGCGCTCGGCGCGCCCCATGGTCTCGGCCGGCAGGCCGTTGACGCTGACGCTGACCGTCTCGGCCGAACGGTATTCCTTGTCGCCGACCTTGAGTGCGTTGGTGTCGATGAGCAGGGTGTGGCCCTTGCCGATGTAGAAGAGATACACCGACAAAAGCAGCAGGCCGACGATCACGGCGCTGCGCTGAATCAGGCTGCGCGCGGTCATGCCGCACCTCCCTTCGCGTCCTTGGCCGCTTCGCCGCGCAAGGTGGCGCGCGAATCGTGCTCCTGGGTCACCCGCTTCCATTCGTAGAGCACCAGCGCCAGGGCGATGA
>CAZHFS010000504.1:0-2220 GCA_964531885.1 uncultured Propionivibrio sp. | reverse complement strand
TTGAGCGACCATATCGCCGAACGGTTTCAACACCAGAAGGCGGAAGAATACGCCGCCCAGGAGCATGAAATGCTCAACGCGTTTTCCCGCCAGCTGGGCACACTCGCCTCGGAACATGTCGCTTTGGTCAACCGCGAAGCCGAGATGTTTGCCGAAGTGAGCGCGAGCAGCCACCGCTTGGCGCAAATGTTCATGGAGGCGCAGGCGAGCATCCAGTTCCAGGATGTCACCCGCCAGCAGATCGAACTTGTCATGCAGGCCACGCAGCGTATCGACGATTTTTCTGCCGCGCTCGCGCATCAGCTTGCATCGCCCAACCAGCAAGAGACACCAAAGATCAGTATCGACACGTGCATTGACGAACTCAAGGCGGCCTATGTCATGGCCGAGCAACGTGCGCTGCATGCCAGCAGTACCCAGCAGGAAAAACACGCAAAGCCAGCTGCACAACCCGAGCGCAAAGTCGAACTTTTCTAGGAGACGTCATGACGACCCGCCATGCTCTCGCCCTTCAAGATGACCTGACCATCTACCACGCCGCCGAAATCAAGACGCGTCTCGTCGATGCGCTGGCCACCTGCGACGAACTCGAGCTTGACCTCTTGCAGGTCGGCGAGATCGACACCGCCGGCCTGCAACTGCTCCTCCTGCTCAAGCGCGAAGCGCAGCGCTGCGGCAAGAGCGTTGCCATCACCGCGCACAGCCAGGTCGTTTGCTCAACGATCGATTTTTGCAACCTGGCCGCGGAGCTGGGCGATCCCCTCGTCCTGCCCGCGAGCAAAGCCGACTGATCGCCCGGAGGCTCAGACCATGGACGAGATTGTCAGTGTCTATATCCAGGAGTGCCGGGAACAGCTGGCCGAAATGGAAAGTGGTCTCCTTCGTCTGGAGCAGACCCCCGACGACCGGGACAACATCAACGCCATTTTTCGCGCGGCCCACACCATCAAAGGCGGAGCCGGCGTCATTGAATGCCGCTTTATCGAGAAGTTCACCCACAGCGTCGAAAACCTGCTCGACCGTCTGCGCAACGGCGAACTGGCTGTGACGCCCTCGCTGGCGACCTTGCTGCTCGAGTGTTGCGATCACATGAACGCGCTGGTCGACGTACTGGCGACCGAAGAGACTGAACTCTCCGAAGCGCTTGAACAGCGCGGCAATGCCCTGCACGCCAGGCTGGCCAGCGAACTCAACGCTGGCAGCAGCGAGGCAGGCGCGCCACAGCAGTCCGGCCTGTCGCTGCATGAAGACAAGGTGGAGGTCGAAAGCAACAGCGCCGTGGTTAATACCGACAGCTGGCACATTTCGGTGCGCTTTGGCCGTAACGTCCTGCGCGGCGGCACCGACCCGCTGTCCTTCATCCGTTATCTGGGCGAGATCGGTGAAATCATCGGCATCGAGACCATTGCCGACGCACTGCCGCCTGCCGCGGAGATGGATCCTGAATCGTGCTACCTCGGATTCGAGGTTCGCCTGCAGACCAAGGCCAGCAAAGCCGACATCGAACGCGTCTTCACCTTCGTGCAGGACGAGTGTGACCTTCGCATCCTGCCCCCGCACAGCAACGTCGCCGACTACCTGCGCCTGATCGGCGAGCTGCCCGAGGACGACATGCGCCTGGGCGAAATCCTGGTGCGGGTCGGTGCCCTCACTGCGGCCGAAATCGAACTTGGCCTGCGCGAACAAATGAGCACGGCGCCTGCCGGTGAAGCCCCGCCCCAGCCGCTCGGCAGCATCCTGATCGAGGAAAAGGTGGTACACAAGGAAGTCGTCGAGGCGGCTGCCAACCGGCAAAACCAGATCGTGGAAAAGAAGGCGCGCGACGCCCAGCTCGTCCGCGTCCAGGCCGACAAGCTCGACCAGTTGATCGACCTCGTTGGCGAACTGGTCATCGCCGGGGCCTCGGCCAATCTGCTGGCGCTCAAGAGCCGGCAGAGCGAACTGGTCGAGGCCACATCGGTGCTTTCCCGGCTCGTCGAGAACATCCGCGATTCGGCCTTGCAATTGCGCATGGTCCAGATCGGTGACACCTTCAATCGCTTCCATCGGGTGGTCCGCGATGTCGCCAAGGAACTCGGCAAGAGCATCGAGCTCGTGATCAGCGGCGCGGAAACCGAGCTCGACAAAACCGTGGTGGAAAAAATCGGCGACCCGTTGATGCACCTGGTGCGCAATTCCCTGGACCACGGCATCGAGCCCACCGAATTGCGTCTGGCCCGA
>CAZHFS010000503.1:0-2223 GCA_964531885.1 uncultured Propionivibrio sp. | reverse complement strand
CGGCCAGTTCCAGTGCCGCCAGGTCATGCACGGTGATCGCCGCATCCTTGTCGGTGTTGCGGTCCCGGTAGCGCACGGTGACCTGGTTGATCAATTCGGATTCGGCCGGACGCGAGAAACTTTCCAGCGCGAGGATATTGGTGGCATCCAGCACCATCAGGCTGGAGAGGCTGTAGTCCGCCCGGGCGAGCTTCAGGGTGTATTGCCCGGTACGCGGATGAACATAGAGTGTGCCATCGATGTGGCGCAGCACTTCACCGATGAACTCTTCGAGGGGCTGTTCGCGATCCCATAGCAGGGACAGGCCGAACTGTTCGCTGGCCAGCGTACTGGCGGCCGTCTGGAAACTGCCCGGATCGATCTCGCTGGTCGCGTGCCCCAAGCCCCAGGTCGCGTTGTTGAGACACTCGTAGATGATGTGGGCCGGGTTGGCGTCATTATTGATGTTGCCGCCATAGAGCGCAGCAGGCGCCGGAATGCGGCGTGCCTCGACGCTCCAGGGCTTGATGTAGGGGTTCATGGCTGACAGCTGGCACTGCTGGACGATCAGCGACAGCACACCGCGAAACGCCGGAATGATGCTGCCGAGCTTCTGCTGCAGATAGCCGGACACGGTTTCAGCCGGGCCGCCAAACTTCACCTCGACGTAGCCCTGCACACCCCCTTCGCGTGAATCGCCGCCAAACAGTTGCGGGGCATTGATGTAGATCGTCTGGCTGCTCGTGATGCTGCCGCTCCAGGCCGTGCGCTCGCCGACGATGATGCGGGTGATGGCATCGACCGGCCCATGGCACAGGACCAGATGCAGCCCCGCGTAGTAGCGATGGCCAACGACATAGGAACTCGAACCGCCACCGCGTTTCCCGCCGCCGCCCATTTAGGCCACCTGCTCACGTTGTTCAACGGCTTCGGCGAGGCGCATGGCCATGGCGTCGCCGGTGGCCCGGAGCCAGTCGGTCGTCACGCCGTCCTTGCGGAAGTCATCGAAACTGACCCCGTCACGCGGGAACCATTTGCGCAGTCCCGCATTGCAATAGCCCAGGGCCTTGGCGTCCTCGTGGGTTGCGATCAGTGTCATTTCTTGCCTCCACTGCCAGACGTCTGGCGAATCTCTGTGGTCTTGATGTCGCCATACCAGACGCAGTTGGCCTGGCGGATGACGCGCGTGCCGAACAGCACCGGGATGGGCTTGCCCTGTTCGGCCACCGGAACATCCACATTGCCGGGCGAGACGGAAGCCGGTTTGGGTGGCCGGGGGCTCAGCAAGGCTCCGATGACCGTGGTCACCACCCAGACGAGAATTTGTGTCCACATGATTCAGACGATCGAGTCGCCGGCAAAGGGGTTCTTTGCCGGTATCCAGGGGAACCCGCCAAAGTTCAGCGCATTGCCGAACTTGCTCTGACAGGTCGAGAAACTGCGGTCGCAGCCGGCGAAGGCTTCGAAGGCGCTACCCACCGAGAGTCCAGGCAGGACGCTCGACAGCGTGACCGTATCGCCCGAGTGCTGGGTGATCATGCGCGGCACGCCGCCCACGCGCAGGTAACCGCCGGTCAGCCATCCGGTGCTCTGCGACAGGAAAGCCACCGAGGTTGCCGTCAAGCCGGAGACCGCGCTCAACGTGCCGGCGATCTTGTAGGCCTGGTTGTTGATGCCACAGCCCGGGTCGTAAAGGGCATGGCGGCAACCTGTCTGGTAATGCGCCCGCAGCCCCGGACGCTTCAAGGCCGTGAAGATCGACTCACAGCGGATCGTCGCGCCGCTGCCGGCAAACACCACCGAAGCCACCCGACCCTTCCACGCCGTGATGTATTCACTGTCACCATAGTGATTGCGAAACAGCGTCAGGGACACCACCCCGTTGGGCCGGCTGGCGGCAAACAACTGGGCCACCGCAAAGTCGCGCGCACATTCCAGTTCGATGCCATTGCGCGAGAAATCCGGCGATTGCTCCAGTCCGGAACGACGCAGAACGGCTGGCTGGTAGGTGTCGGCCTGGTAGGTCACGACCTCGCGGCCGCTGGTCACCGCCCAGACCTGCTGGCCAAGGACGAAGCGATAGAGTTCCACCGGCAGACCAGCGGCCGCCGAAGTTTCCTGCGTGAGATAGGACATCGGTTATCCCTTGATGCTCTTGACCGGCAATGCAGATTCGACGATCCGGTCGGAGAGCCAGTGCAATTCGATCTGGTCGCTGTCGAGCCGGCTTTTTTCCAGGAAGTA
>CAZHFS010000502.1:0-2224 GCA_964531885.1 uncultured Propionivibrio sp. | reverse complement strand
GATGCCACCAACCTGCGCCGCAACCTGCGCCTGGCGCTGGCCGTCAAGCGCCTGGGCTTGCCCTGCGTGGTGGCCCTTAATATGGCCGATCTGGCCGAAAAGCGCGGCATTCGCATCGATCCGCAGGCCCTGTCGACCGAACTCGGCCTGCCGGTGGTGAGCACTGTGGCCATTGCCCGCAATGGTGCCGAATCCTTGTGCGAGCTGCTCGATACGCCCGACCTGTGGCCAGCGGCCACCCCAGCGGAGAAGACTTCGGGCGCAGCCGGCGGCGATTACGCACAGGTACAAAGTATCCTGCAACGTCTTGGTCTGGCGGCGGTGAGTCCGCATACGCCGAGCGACCGCATTGACCGGGTGGTGCTGCACCCGGTGTTCGGCCCCTTGCTCCTGGCGGCCGTCCTGTTTTTCGTTTTCCAGGCCGTGTTCGCCTGGGCCCAGATCCCAATGACCCTGATCAAGGACGGTGCGGCGGCGCTGGGCGCACTGGTTGGCGAGTGGCTGCCCGAAGGGCTGCTGCGCAGTCTGGTGGTCGATGGCGTGATCGCCGGGGCAGGCGGCGTGGTTGTGTTCCTGCCGCAGATCGTCATTCTCTATTTCTTCATCCTGCTGCTCGAAGAGTCCGGCTACCTACCACGCGCGGCCTTTCTGCTCGACCGCCTCATGGGCGGCGTGGGCCTTTCCGGGCGGTCGTTCATCCCGCTCCTGTCGAGTTTTGCCTGCGCCATTCCGGGCATCCTTGCGGCCCGTACGGTGGCCAATCCGCGCGACCGGCTGGTGACCATCCTGATTGCGCCGATGATGACCTGTTCGGCCAGGCTGCCGGTGTATGCCTTGCTCATCGGGGCCTTCATCCCGCAGAGCGAGGTCCTTGGACTCTTCGAGTTCCAGGGAGTGATCCTTTTTGCGCTCTATCTGGCCGGCATCATCGGGGCGATGGGCGTGGCCTGGGTGCTGAAACGCTTCACTACCGGCGGTCGCGACGTGCGGCCCTTGATGATGGAACTGCCGATGTACCACGTGCCGTCGCCACGCAGCATCGCCTGGGGGTTGTGGCATCGCATCTTCATCTTCCTGAAGCGGGTGGGCGGCATCATCCTGCTCCTCAGTCTGCTCCTGTGGTTCCTCGCCACCTTCCCGGAGGCGCCCGAAGGGGCGGTTGGCGCGGCCATCGAACACAGCTATGCCGGCATGATCGGTCAGGCCCTGGCCGTCGTGTTCGAACCGATCGGATTCAACTGGCAGATCTGCATCGCCCTGATCCCGGGCCTCGCAGCGCGTGAAGTCGCGGTCAGCGCCCTGGGGACGGTGTATGCCCTCTCCGAAACCGGCGAGGCAGCGGTTGAAGCGCTCTCGGCGGTGATCGCCGACGAATGGTCGCTGGCTACCGCCCTGGCCATGTTCGCCTGGTACGTCTTTGCGCCGCAGTGCCTGGCGACGCTGGCGACCATCAAACGCGAGACAGGCGGCTGGAAAATGCCTCTGATCGCTGCCGCTTACCTCTTTGCGTTGGCCTATTTCGCGGCTTTTGTCACCTACCGGGTGACCCTGGCGTTTACCGCCGCGTAGCGTTTGTTGTTCCGTGTGGGGTTGCGGGCGGCCGTGCAAGCGGTCGCCCGTTTTTTTACTTGTCGGTCTCGCGCATGCGCAGGGCGAGGGCCGGGTGGGCATGGGGGTCCTCAGGCGACTGCAAACCGGCGATGACGCCTTGCCGATCGTTCGCCTCCTTGTTCTGGCTGAGCTTCCATTTTCCTTCGAGGCGGTCGATGGCGATTTCGAATCCGACGATCGCCTTCATCTGCGCGGCAATGTAATCAGCCGGTGCATCGTCGATCGACCAGGGGGCGGTGCGCCTGGCTTCGTGTGCGCCAGTCAGGTCATGCAGAAGCCGGCGCAGTGCCTCGGGAGTGTCAATCAGCCGTGCTCGGCCATGGGCATGCACGGTGACGTAATTCCAGGTCGGGACCGTGCGATGCGTTGTGGTCTTGCTCGGATACCAAGACGGGCTGACGTAGCCGTGTTCGCCCTGAAAGATGACGAGACAGGCATCGGCTTCGGCGAGTGCGGCCGCGTGCGGGTTGGCGCGCGCCAGGTGGGCGCGCAGTACGCCGTGCGGGCCTTCGTCAGGATAGAGCAGAAAGGGCAGTTGGGAGGCCTGGAGGCCCTGCGGGCCGTGGCTGACGAGCGTGGCGAAGGGATAGTCGCGGATCAGCGCGTGCAACTG
>CAZHFS010000501.1:0-2228 GCA_964531885.1 uncultured Propionivibrio sp. | reverse complement strand
GGGCGGGCTTTTCCGGCGATTTTGTAACAATCCGGCGCTTGTGCCGATTCCCCGTTGCGTTACACTGAACGCCATGGCTCGTGCGGCATGCGCGCGGGCACTGTGCGGACCGAAGTCCAGATAGCCGAGCGAACTGCAATGAAAATCAATCATCCCGTCACCCAGGTTGAACTTCCGTTCCCCAAGGGGCGATATATCGTCTCGCGCACCGATCTCAAAGGGGCGATCACTTTCGTCAATGACACCTTCGTCGATATCAGCGGCTTCACCCGTGACGAACTGATCGGCAAGAACCACAACATCGTGCGTCATCCGGACATGCCGCCCGCCGCTTTCCAGTGGCTGTGGGATACCGTTAAGGCCGGACGACCGTGGCGGGGCTTCGTCAAGAACCGGTGCAAGAATGGCGATCACTACTGGGTGAATGCCCTGGTCGTCCCGGTGATGAAGGATGGGCGCACCATCGGCTACATGTCCGTGCGCACCGAGGCGTCAAGGCAGGAGATTGCCGAAGCTGAGGCGTTTTACGCCAAGCTCAAGGCAGGTACAGCGACCATACCGAAGACCTCCTGGTGGAAGCGTCTGCCGCTCAAGACCAAGTTTGGTGGGGTGCTCGGCCTTTTGCTGCTTACTCAGCTCATGGCGCTTGGCCTGCATACGCTGGCGGCGCCCTTGGGCATCAGCGAAAAGACCGCCGACATGATTTTGGCTGTGTTCGGCGGTTTTGGCGTGGTGGCGACCGTTGGTCTTTTTGTTATCGTGCGCGAAATTCTGTCTGTGCTCGATCGTCAGGTCGGACGGATTGAGCGGATCGCCGAGGGGAATTTGACGGACGACATTCCTTTGAGCCGCGATGATGAACTGGGGCGCTTGAACAATGCCCTGATCACCATGCAGACGCATCTCAAAGCCATGATGGCCGAGATCGCCGAATCGGCAGACCTGATGAACGACCATGCCGATGCGATGAGCGCCCAAATGCTCCAGACCGAGCGGGCGATGCACAGTCAATCCGAGTCGGTATCGAGTATTGCGGCTGCCGTTGAGCAGTTGGTGGCCTCGGTCAATGAAATTGCCGACAGCGCGCAGCAGGCGGCCGAGGCGGTTGACGCGTCGAGTACCCTGCTCGGTCGGGCTTCCGGCAGCATGGGTGATAGCCTCGCGGCGACAGCCAACGTGGTTAAAACGGTCGATAGCGCCGGCACGACGATGAACGAACTGTCGCAGGCAATCCTGGCGATTGACCGGATCAGTCAGGTGATTCGCGGCATTGCCGATCAGACCAATCTGCTGGCGCTGAATGCCGCCATCGAAGCGGCGCGGGCCGGTGAGCAGGGCCGGGGTTTCGCGGTGGTGGCCGACGAAGTACGCAAGCTCGCCGAGCAGGCTGGCAAGCAGACCAGCGAGATTACCGCCAGCGTGCAGCAGATTCAGGGCGTAACCCAGAGTGCGATGACCGCCATGCAGGCGGCCGGGTCGCACGTGGCGAGCACCGATGAAGCCATGAGTTCAGCGCGCACCGGGCTCGATTCGGTCGCCGAGCAGGGCGGGCGGGTGGCCATGCTGTCGCAGCATATCGCGGACGGCACGCGCCAGCAGGCCGCTGCCGGGAACGAAATTGGACGTCAGCTCGAGACGATCGTGAGCGGCATCGAGCAGACCAATGCCACGGTCAACGATGTGGCCGAACGCAGCGTGAGCATGAAGGACAGCGCAGGGAGCCTGAGAAAGCTGATTGGCTATTTCCGCTTCATCCGCTAAGTTGCCTGTCATTGGAGAGGGAATGAAGACCTTCGTCTGGGGGCCGGCGTTTTTTACCGGGATTGGCCTCGTTGATGATCAACATCAACGTCTGGTCGAGCTCTTCAATCGACTCGCCGACGCCTTGCTTGAGCCGGAAGCCAGTGCTGAAACAGCGATCACGTCAGCCTTCCATGCCCTGACTGCCTACGTCCGTGAGCATTTTGCCCTTGAGGAAGGGTTGATGCGGGTGCACCATGTCGATCGGCGGCACATCGATCTGCATGTCGAACTGCATGACCAGTTCAGTGATCAGGTGCATGCAATGTGGATGGCCCGCGGAGCGATCGGCAATCCGGCGGAGGTGTTCCTGTCTTTCCTGACTTCCTGGCTATGTGCGCACGTACTCGGTGTCGATCAGGCGCTGGCGCGACAGATCCAGGCCATTCAGGCTGGGGTGGCGCCGGCGGATGCGTATGCCCGCGAAT
>CAZHFS010000500.1:0-2229 GCA_964531885.1 uncultured Propionivibrio sp. | reverse complement strand
TCGCCGCCGGCGCCAGCGCCGAAACCCGGCGCATCACCCTGCTCGGCTCGTCGGACATCCACGGCTATTTCGTGCCCTGGGACTACGCCACCGACACCGAGTACAAAGCTGGGGCGCTGTCCAAGATCGCCACAGCGGTCAAGCGCATCCGCGCCGAAGGGGCGCCGGTCATCGTCCTCGACGCGGGCGACCTGATCCAGGGCAACTTCACCGAAAAATTCCGCAACGAGGACAAGAATCCGATGGTCCTCGGGCTCAATGCCATCGGCTACGACCTGTGGGTGCTTGGCAACCACGAATTCAACTTCGGCATGAAAACCGTCGAGGCTTCGATCAAGACCTTTGCCGGCAAGGTGCTGAGCGGCAACATCCACAAATCCGACGGCGGCGGGCGCTACCTGCCGGCGACCCACGTGATCGAGCGCGACGGCATCCGCATCGGCTTTGTCGGCATGACCACGCCGATGACCATGGAGTTCGAAAAAGGCACGGATAACCTCAAGGGCATCGACATCAAGAAACCCCTGGCCGATACGCGCGAGGCCATCGCCGCCCTGGCCGGCAAGGTCGATGCAATCGTCGGCATCATGCACATGGGCGAGGCCGACGAGAACAGCATCCCCGAAACCGGGGTGGGCGGCATCGTCAAGGCGGCGCCGGGGATCGACGCCGTGTTTGCCGGCCACATGCACCTGCGGGTGCCCGGCAAGCTGATCGACTCAACGCTCCTCGTCGAACCCGGCGCCTACGCGCAGGCCCTGTCGCGGGTGGATCTCGCGTTCGAGAAAACCGCCGGCGGCTGGAAGCTCGTCGACAAGAAATCGCAGCTCCTGACCATGGCCGAGGAACAGTCCGACCCCGAGATCGAGGCGGTGTATGCCAAAGAACACGCCGCGCTGCGCGCCGACGCCAACTCGGTGATCGGCAAGGTCGTGGGCGATCACCTGGTGCCGCGCGATGCCATCAAGGGCATCCCCTCGGTGCAGGTCATGGATACCCCCCTCGTCACCCTGTTCCACGACGCCTGCCTCAAGTACAGCGGCGCCGACGTCGTCTCGCTGCAGATCGACAACAACGCCGCCCGCCTCGACACCGGCGACATCAAGCGCAAGGACATCGCCTTCAACTACCAGTACGCGCTCGGCGAGATCAGCAACTACCGCATGACGGGCGAGCAACTCAAGCGCTACATGGAGTGGTCGGTCGACTTCTTCAACACCCTTCAGCCCGGCGATGTGACCATCTCCTTCAACCCCGTGCGCCGCGCCTCCAAATACAGCACCAACGATTTCTTCGGCGGCATCCAGTACCGCGTGGATCTCACCCGCCCGAGCGGCAACCGCGTCTCCGGGCTCGTGCTCGCCGACGGGCGCCGCGTCACGCCGGAAACATCGCTGGTGGTCGGTATGAATTCCTACCGCCTGGCCCAGCTACAGGCCAAGGGCGGCATCTTCGAGAACGAGCGATTCGAACCGATCTGGGACTCGAAGAAAGCCTTCGGCGATGACGACGGCGTGATCCGCGCCCTGATCGTGCGCTACATCCGCGAAGAACTCAAAGGCATCGTCCCCGCCCGGAACGACCACAACTGGACCCTCACCGGCCTCGACACCGCGCTGGCGCGCGAGCAAGGCATCGTGCGCGAGCTCATCAACCGCGGCGAACTCACCGTCCCGAGCAAAGGCACGTTCACCAACATCGCCTCGATCAACGTCAAGGGCAAGGTCACCCACACCCCGGCCGACTACGCCGCAGCCCTCGCCGCCGCCGAAGCCCGCGCCGCCTCGGCCGGCAACGACGACGCGCGCGTCGCCGCCCAGGCCGACATCGTCCTCATCAAGGCGCTCAAGACCTTCTGAGCCCTTGCCCGCCCCTCGGGCAAACCAGCCCGCGCTGAGGGGCGGAGCTGGGGGTTTCGTTTCAGGCATGGCCTGGAAGGCGCATCCAGATGCGCCTTCCAGGCCATGCGCTGCTGCAAAGACCGCTGCATGGGCCCTGCAGGCCACCCCCGAAAAACGCAACAGCAAACGCTTGGTGAGAGGCATGCGCACCGCTTGCCGATGCCATTGGCAAGCGCTAGGATGCGCTCACCATTCGTTCATTCGGAGGTGCGCTGTGCGGTGCCATGCGGTAAATCTCATTCCTTTCGACGCCCAATCCGACGTAGGGACATTTGTAATGACCCAGTGAAAATCTGCTCAAGTGTTAACCTTGAAGGAGTGGAACACG
>CAZHFS010000499.1:0-2234 GCA_964531885.1 uncultured Propionivibrio sp. | reverse complement strand
CGCCGTCGACATCCTCGACCAGACCGCGCTGCCGCACGCCCGGCGTACCGTCCGCTTATTCACGTTGGAAGACGCGGCGCATGCCATAAGCAGCATGCAGGTACGGGGCGCACCGCTGATCGGCGTCACGGCAGCCTACGGCGTCGCCCTCGCACTTTCTGCTCGCGCCGACAACGAGCACTTACACCAGGCATTGGTCACCCTCGGCGCAACGCGGCCGACCGCAGTCAATCTGCACTGGGCGCTGGCCCGCATGCAGGCCCGACTCATGCCACTCGCCCCGGCCTTGCGTGCCGACGCCGCCTGGCAGGAAGCGGCGCGCATCGCCGCGGAAGACGCCGAACAATGCCGACGCATCGGTGATCACGGCCTGGCCTTGCTGCGCCCAATTGCCGAGCAGCGCGGCCGACTCAACGTAATGACCCACTGCAACGCCGGCTGGTTGGCCACTGCCGCCTTTGGCACGGCACTGGCCCCGATCTACGCCGCGCACGCCGCCGGCATTGATGTACGCGTGTGGGTCTCGGAAACCCGTCCGCGCAACCAGGGTCTGCTCACCGCCTGGGAACTTGGCGAGAGCGGCGTGCCGCACACCGTCATCGCCGACAACGCCGCCGGACTCTTGCTCGCGCGCGGCGAAGTCGATGCGGTGATCGTTGGCGCCGACCGCGTCGCGGCCAACGGCGACGTGGCCAACAAGGTCGGCACCTATTTGAAGGCACTGGCCGCGCACGCTGCCGGCGTGCCCTTTTTCGTCGCCGCGCCCGGCTCCACCCTCGATTTTTCGTGCCCGCGCGGCGCCGACATCCCCATCGAGGAGCGCGCCGGCGACGAACTGCGCTGTGTGCCTGGCCTTACAGGTACCGGCCAACCCGGCGCGGTGCGCCAACTCACCGCGGACATCGCAGTAGCCAATCCGGCTTTCGACGTAACCCCCGCCCATCTGGTGACCGCCCTCATCTGCGAACGCGGCAGCACGCCGGCCCACGCCGCCGGGCTGAGGGCTTTATACCCCGAGACCGCCGAGGAACGGCCGTGAGCGCCACTCGCCCCGAGAACGACAGCCTGTCCCTTCGCTCCGCCCTGATCGAGCACGCGCAGCGCATGGCGCCGGCCCAACTCAACCGCGGCAGCGCCGGCAACTTGAGCGTACGTGCCGTACACGCCGGTCAAAGCGGCTACCTGATCACGCCGACCGGCATGACCTACGCCGACCTAACCCCCGACGACCTGGTGTTCATCGGCCTTGATGGCAGCGTGCACGGCCAGCGCAAGCCATCCTCCGAGTGGCGTTTTCATCACGACGTCTATGCGAGCCGCCCCGAGGCCGGCGCCATCCTGCACGCGCATTCGCCGTTCGCCGTCACGCTCGCCTGCCTGCGCCGCGAGATTCCACCCTTTCATTACATGATTGCCCGTTTCGGCGGCGACACCCTGCGCTGCGCCGACTATGCAACCTTCGGCACCCAAGCGCTGTCCGACGCCGCACTGGCCGCACTCGAAGGTCGCTGCGCCTGTCTCTTGGCCAACCACGGCCTGCTGGTCTTCGGAAGCGATCTCAAGCACGCCTTCGACCTCGCTGTCGAGGCCGAGGAACTGTGCGAACAGTACTGGCGGGCCTGCGCCATCGGCAGCCCGGTACTGCTCGACGCCGACGAGATGCACCGCGTACTGGCCAAATTCGCCACCTACGGGCAACAGCCCGACGCGTCCTGAGTGCCTGCGCGCCGGACCGACTCAAGCACCGCCACACACACAGGACGCCAGCATGATCCGTATCACCGAACTCCGCCTGCCGCTCGACCACCCTCAGGAGGCGCTCAAGGCCGCCGCCGCCAAACGCCTCGGACTGCCCGAAGAAGCACTTGTCGCCCTGCACGTGCACAAGCGCAGCCATGACGCGCGCAAGAAGCAGGCGCTCACCTTCATCTACAGTGTCGATCTTGAAGTGGCAGGAGGCGCCGACGCCGAATCCACATTGCTGGCGCGCTTTGCCGACGATCCGCGCATCACCCAAGCGCCGGACATGGCCTACCATTTCGTGGCCCGCGCGCCGGAAACACTTGCTTTCCGCCCACTGGTCGTCGGTTTCGGGCCGGCCGGCATCTTCGCCGCGCTGGTCCTCGCGCAAATGGGGTTTCGCCCGATCGTCCTCGAACGCGGCAAGGCCGTGCGCGAACGCACCAAGGACACCTGGAAGCTGTGGCGCGAAAACCAGCTCAACCCAGAGTCGA
>CAZHFS010000498.1:0-2236 GCA_964531885.1 uncultured Propionivibrio sp. | reverse complement strand
CGCTCTACCATATCTTCGCGCTGACCGCGAACTGCTTCCTCTTCCTGCGCATCGGTGCGACCAACCTGCTGATCGTCAATCCGCGGGACATCCCGGCCTTTGTCGCCGAGTTGGCCAAGTATCCGTTCACGGTGCTGACCGGGGTCAATACCCTGTTCAATGCGCTCCTCAATAACGCAGAGTTTGCCAAGCTCAACTTCTCAACGCTCAAGGTGGCGCTGGGCGGTGGGATGGCCGTGCAGCGGGCCGTGGCCGAACGCTGGAAAAAAGCGACCGGCCTGCCTTTGATGGAAGGCTACGGACTGACGGAGACTTCGCCCATCGTCACCATCAATCCGTTGACCGTGCCCGAGTACACTGGTGCGATCGGGCTGCCGGTTCCGTCTACCGAGGTTGCCATCCGCAACGACAACGGCGTCGATGTTCCGCTTGGCGAGCGTGGCGAGTTGTGCGTGCGTGGCCCGCAGGTGATGAAGGGGTATTACAAACGTCCCGAAGAAACGGCCAACGTTTTCTTCAAGGACGGTTTTTTGCGGACGGGCGACGTTGCCGTGATGGATGAGCAGGGTTTCCTGCGCATTGTCGATCGCAAGAAAGACATGATTCTGGTCTCGGGCTTTAACGTGTATCCGAATGAAGTTGAAGATGCCCTGGCAATGCATCCCGGCGTGCTCGAGGTGGCGGCCGTGGGGGTCTCCGATGAGAAATCGGGTGAGGCGGTCAAGGTCTTCATTGTCCGCAAGGACCCGGCGTTAACTGCGGCGCAGGTGATTGCTCATTGTCGCGAAAACCTCACTGGCTACAAGGTGCCAAGTCACGTGGAGTTCCGTGACGAGCTGCCGAAGACCAACGTGGGTAAGATTTTGCGTCGCGAACTGCGCGATACTCTTGCCAAGAGTTAAGTTCAGGTCTTGCATGCCAGACGCACTGAAGCAGGGAACAGACTAGCAATGTGGAAGCCTGTATTGGCCATCGCCGTGGGGGCGGCAGGCGGTGCCCTCCTGCGCTGGCAGTTGGGCGAGCGGCTCAATGCGTTGTTTCCAACCATGCCGCCGGGAACACTGGTAGCCAACCTGTTCGGCGCCTACGTGGTTGGTCTGTGCGTGGCCTTCTTTGCCTATTCGCCGACGCTTTCGCCGGAGTGGCGGCTGCTCCTCATCACTGGTTTTTGCGGTGGGCTGACGACTTTCTCGACCTTCTCGGTCGAGGTCGTCAGCTTGTTGCAGCAGGGTAGGGTGCTCTGGGCGGCTGGGGTCATCGCGGTACACGTTGCCGGTTCGGTCTTGCTGACCCTGGCTGGTATCGGAACGGTTCATTTCCTCAGGGTGGCGCGCGGCATCGCGTGAAACATGCCGTGCCTTTCAGTCAGGAGGGCGTATGTCTGTCCAGGCAACAGTAATGCTCCGGTTTTACGTGGTGGAAGACTGGCGCCAGGATGGCGTTTTGTTCTGGGAATGGCTGTTGCAGACGGCGCAGCGCCTGGGTTTGCCTGGAGGGACAGCGGTGCGGACGATCGCTGGTTTCGGGCGTGGGCACGTGCTGCATGAAAGCCATTTTGTCGAACTTGCGGGGCATGACACTGTGCTTGTCGAATTCATCGTGTCGAGCGAAGAGGCAGAGCGTCTTTGCGCCGAGGTTGCTCTTGGCGATGTGATTCCGTTTGCTGTCCAATTTCCGGTCAGCCTCTGCGACTTTTCGCGAAACAAAATGCCTTGTGAATGAAACGATTTGATGCGAAATGAATTCGACTCGGTGTGACACGGGCGCGTCATGTGTCGTGATATGCCGCAAAACGGGTGGTGCCGGAATTATTTTTGCGGATTGCGTGTATACTTGTATGCGATGGTTCGGGAGGCACAAAGATCGACGCAGCCTGTGTTTCGACGGTTTGTCCGTCGGCGGTGTTTAATATGCCAGGTCGCGTTGTCGCCGGCAGATGTCGGTAATTCCTGCAATTAAAACAGAAGTCATATAACTACCGTATTACCCGTTTTTTTATTTTTTGAATTGGAATCGATATGGCCAAAGTTGAAAAAACTGCTCCTGCAAAGAAGTCTGCTCCTGCAAAGAAAACGGTTGCCAGCAAGCCTGCTGCTAAGCCCGTCGCCAAGCCTGTCGCGGTGAAAAAGGCTGTCCCGGCCAAGAAAGTTGCCGTGCCGGCCAAGGTCGAGGCACCTTTCGTCAAGATCAGCAAGGTCGTTGGTCGTCAGATCCTCGACTCGCGCGGCAACCCGAC
>CAZHFS010000497.1:0-2270 GCA_964531885.1 uncultured Propionivibrio sp. | reverse complement strand
GGCGGAAAACGCCTGGAAACCCGCAAGATTTTTATGGAGCTGCAAGAACTATGATCGAACTTGGCGTCAATATCGACCATGTGGCCACCATTCGCCAGGCGCGCCGCACCTACGAACCGGATCCCGTCTGGGCTGCCGTTGAAGCGCATCTGGGTGGAGCCGATGGGATCACCGTTCACCTGCGCGAGGACCGCCGGCATATTCAGGACGCCGACGTTGAGAAACTGCGCGCCCTGACCCAGATCAAACTCAATCTCGAAATGGCCGCAACCGAGGAGATGGTCGGAATTGCTTGCCGTTTGAAGCCCGAAATGGCGATGCTGGTGCCGGAAGGGCGCCACGAGGTGACCACGGAGGGGGGGCTCGACATCCTTTCGCAGGAATCTGCTCTCAAGGCGGCGGTTATGCGCCTGACCGATGCCGGCATTAGTAGTAGTGTGTTCATCGACGCCGATCTTGCCCAGGTCGAGGCGGCGGCGCGTATCGGCGCCCGTGTCTGTGAAATCCACACAGGTCCCTATGCACACGCCTTCCATAACAAAGGGAGAGATGCAGAAAGTCCGGCAGTGCTCGCAGAAATCGAGAAAATACGGGCTGCGGGTGAGGCTATCCGAAGTCTCGGCATGCGTTTTAACGCTGGGCATGCACTCAATTACTTCAACGTCCAGCCAGTTGCCCGCCTCGCCGGCATACGCGAATTGCACATTGGGCACGCCATTGTCAGTCGTGCCGTATTTGTCGGCCTGCGCGAAGCCGTAAGCGAGATGAAGCGCCTGATGCGCGAGGCACAGGCACCCGGCGCATGATTCACGGCGTCGGCACTGACATTGCCGCCGTGGCTCGGTTGGCTGCCCTCTACGAAAAACACGGTGAAAGGGCGTTGGAAAAGCTGCTTGCCCCGGCCGAGCGCGAAGCCTTCGATCGCGCCAGCGACAAGGGGCGCTTTCTGGCCAAGCGCTTTGCAGCCAAGGAAGCTTTCGGC
Source organism: uncultured Propionivibrio sp. (assembly GCA_964531885.1). Lineage (GTDB taxonomy): Bacteria > Pseudomonadota > Gammaproteobacteria > Burkholderiales > Rhodocyclaceae > Propionivibrio. The sequence continues at coordinate 1,288 of CAZHFS010000497.1, read as the reverse complement.
AAGGCGCTTGGCATTGGTGTCGCTGCGCCGGCCACCTTGCCCAATGTTGCCGTCGAGCACGACGCGCTCGGCAAGCCGTTTTTCGACTATGCACCTGAGCTCGCTGCCTTGATGCGCGAACGCGGTTTTGTGGCGCACCTTTCGATCAGCGACGAGAAAGACTACGCCACAGCATTCGTGGTCGTAGAGCACCTTGTCTGTGACGCTCCGGGGCGCTGCTGAGGCGAGCCCAACTGCCAGAAAGAATGTGATGATCTCTGCCCTTAGGCTTCCGCGCGGTCCGTTGATGATTGACATCGGCGGTACCGAACTCACCACTGATGATCGCCGTCGTTTGTCGCATCCGCTGGTCGGTGGACTGATTTTGTTCGCCCGCAACTATGTCTCACCAGAGCAGCTTCAAGCCTTGACCGCCGAGGTACACGCCTTGCGCAGTCCCAGTCTGCTGATTGCCATCGACCACGAAGGTGGCAGGGTGCAGCGTTGTCGCGCTGGCTTTACCCGCCTGCCGGCGATGCGACAGCTTGGGGCGCTGTGGAATGAGAACCCTAACGACGCACGTGAGGCGGCGATGGCCATCGGCTACGTCTTGGCTGCCGAATTGCGCGCGCGCGGTGTTGATCTCTCCTTTACCCCGGTGCTGGACCTCGATTGGGACCGTTGCCCGGCTATCGGTGAACGCGCTTTCCATCGTGATCCTACAGTCGTAGTCGACCTCGCCGGAGCGCTGATCGCCGGCCTGCGCCGCGCCGGCATGGCCGCCTGTGGCAAGCATTTCCCCGGGCACGGCTGGGCGCAGGCGGATTCGCACTATGCGCTGCCGGTCGATACCCGCACGCTCGCCGCACTCTCCGCCGACATCGAGCCGTACCGCCGTTTGCCGCTCGCCGCAGTTATGCCGGCGCACGTCATCTTTCCAGCTCTCGATGATAAAACAGCTTGTTTTTCAGAAAAGTGGCACGCTTTTCTGAGAAACGAGATTAAATTTGGCGGCGTCGTATTCAGCGACGATCTGTCGATGCAGGCAGCCAGCGTGGCCGGCGACGTCGTCGCGCGGGTGCAGGCGGCATGGGCGGCCGGTTGCGACATGCTGCTGGTGTGCAACGCGCCGGACGCGGTCGACGATGTTCTGGAACGCTGGTCAGGTGAGGTCGATGCGGAGCGAAACGCCCGCGTAGATCGCTTGATGCCGGGCATTCCCGTGCCCGATTTCGCCAATGATCCGCTATATCGAGCTGGCGTCGCGGCTGCCGAACGACTCAGTGCCGAAAAATGAGCGCTGGAAGAT
>CAZHFS010000496.1:0-2276 GCA_964531885.1 uncultured Propionivibrio sp. | reverse complement strand
CGGGCGTCCGGCCGCCGCCTGGCGAATTCGCTCGTACAGCTTCTTCTCCTGCCAGTCCTTGACCCACTGCGGCTCGCGCTTGGCGAGGTCGCCGCGCATCGGGAAGGGCGTGTCGGTGAGGTTGAGCGTGTTTTTATAGTCGGCCATGGCAGATACTCAGAGCTTGAAAAAAAGACGAGCGGCGCGGACGTCCTCGGCAATTTGTGCCTTGAGCGCCGCGAAATCAGGGAAGTGTACTTCGTTTCTCAGCTTGTGCAGGAAGCGCACGCTGAGGTGGCGGCCGTAAAGGTCGGCCGAAAAGTCGAACAGGTGCACCTCGAGGATGGGCCGAGGCACCCGGTCAACGCTGGGACGGATGCCCAGATTGGCAACGCCCGGATGGGGGCCGCCGGGCAGCCCATGCACTTCGACCGTGAATACGCCGGTGAGCGGTGGACGGTCGTGGCGTAGGCCGATGTTGGCCGTGGCGAAACCGAGTTCGCGCGCAAGTTGCTTGCCGCGCACAACCCGGCCATCGATGACGTAGGGGCGGCCGAGCAGAGTGGCCGCGTGTTCAAGGCGCCCTTCGGTGAGCGCCTGGCGCACCGCCGAACTGGAAGCGCGCTCGCCGGCAACCTCAACACCCGGCATGGCTTCGACGGTGAATCCATGCTGCTTGCCAGCGGCTTGCAGCAGAGCAAAGTCACCGCGCCGGCCAGCGCCGAAGCGGAAATCATCCCCAATCACCAGGTGTTTGATGCGCAAGCTATCGACCAGCACCCGGGTGATGAAGTCCTCTGCCGAGAGTTCGGCGAGCGAGGCATTGAAGCGGCAGACCCGGGCCAGGGCGATGCCCTCGTCGGCGATCAGTTCGAGTTTTTCGCGCAAGGTAGACAGGCGGGTGGGGGCCGAGTCCGGGGCAAAAAATTCGCGCGGGTGCGGCTCGAAAGTGAGCACGGCAGGCAACAAAGGGCTTTGTTCGGCGTACTTTGCCTGCTCTGCGCAGTCGGCCAGGCGGCGCAACAGGGCGCGATGGCCCAGATGCACGCCATCGAAGTTGCCGATGGTGAGCACGGTCGGGGCCGGTGCGGCAGTGTGCAATCCACGCAGGACGAGCATTTGAGGGTTCGCGGTGAGTTTGGGAAAAAGCCTGAATTGTAACGGTTTTCGATCGCTTTTTGCGGCCCGTAGGACGATTTGCGGTTGTCTCACGCCTGCTGCCTTACGGGTGGCATATCGTTGTGGTCGCCCCGCCTCGGGATGCCGTTTGCTTAGCAGGCGCGCACGGCGCGGGAACTCGAATATACTTGGCCGCGTCTGAGAGCGCGGTTCTGGGCTCAGGCCCAACGTTCCGGCCGGCGTTTCCTGTCGACCGATCTGGCACACAAATCTCCGAGAAATGATGAGCGATCCGGCCTGCGATCTTGCCTGTTATCACTGTGGCTTGCCGATACCCGAAGGTGTAGACCTTGGGCTTGAAATCGGCGGTGAGCCACGGCGCATGTGTTGTGCGGGTTGCCACGCGGTAGCTCAGGCGATTGTCGAAAACGGTTTGGAAGCCTATTACCGCACCCGCGATGCCTTGCCGGAATCGCAAGTGGGCCGCCGTGAAGCGCTGCCTGCCGTGCTCGACGGGCTGGCACTTTACGACAATGCGGACTTCCAGCGGAGCTTCGTGCGCGAACCGGCGCCCGGGGAGTGCGAGGCGGCGCTGATCATCGAAGGGATCACGTGCGCGGCGTGCATCTGGCTCAATGAGCGTCATCTTGCCCGGCAACCTGGGGTCCTGGCGGTCGAGGTGAATTACACCACGCGGCGTGCCCGCGTGCGCTGGGATACGCAGCAGACGCGCCTGTCGGCGATTCTGGCGGCGATTGCCGCGATCGGTTATCGCGCCCATCCCTACGACACGGCGCGCAGCGAAGCCCTGGCTCGCGCCGAGCGGCGGGCTGCGCTGTGGCGGGTTTTTGTCGCCGGTTTTGGCATGATGCAGGTAATGATGTATGCCGTGCCGGTGTATCTGGCCGGCGAAGGCGACATGACGCCGGAAATCGAGCAGTTGATGCGCTGGGCGAGTCTGGTGCTGACCTTGCCGGTGGTGTGTTATTCGGCGGCGCCGTTCTTCCGGGGGGCGTGGCGAGACCTGCGCTTAAAGCGCGTGGGCATGGATGTGCCGGTGGCGCTCGGTGTCGGCGCGGCCTTTCTGGCGAGCGTCTGGGCGACGCTGATCGCCGCGGGCGAAGTCTATTTCGACTCGGTGACGATGTTCGTCTTCTTCCTGCTTGGCGGGCGCTATC
>CAZHFS010000495.1:0-2285 GCA_964531885.1 uncultured Propionivibrio sp. | reverse complement strand
GCGGCGTCGCGTCTGGCCGAGGGCGATCTCACCGTGCGTCTGGACACCGACAGCAAGGACGAAGTCGGCCAGCTCATGGCCGCCATGCAGAACATGATCGCCAGGCTCACCCAGATCATCGGCGAAGTCCGCACCGCCGCCGACAACCTCTCCAATGCCGCCGGCCAGGTCTCCGCTACCGCCCAGTCCCTCTCCCAGTCCTCCTCCGAACAGGCCGCCAGCGTCGAGGAAACCACCGCCTCCATGGAGCAGATGACCGCCTCCATCTCCCAGAACACCGAGAATGCCCGCGTCACCGACTCCATGGCCACCAAGGCCGCCGATGAGGCCGCCGAAGGTGGCATGGCCGTCTCCAAAACCGTCGAGGACATGAAGTCCATCGCCAACCGCATCAGCATCATCGACGACATCGCCTACCAGACCAACCTCCTTGCCCTCAACGCCGCCATCGAGGCCGCCCGCGCCGGCGACCATGGCAAGGGCTTCGCAGTCGTCGCCGCCGAGGTCAGAAAACTCGCCGAGCGCTCCCAAGTTGCTGCCCAGGAAATCGGCGACCTCGCTTCGTCTTCGGTCACCCAGGCCGAACGCGCCGGTAACTTGCTGACCACCATGGTCCCGTCCATCCGCAAGACCTCGGACCTCGTGCAGGAAATCGCCGCCGCCTCGTCCGAACAGTCCTCCGGCGTCGCCCAGATCAACGGGGCCATGGGCCAGCTCAATCAGGCCACCCAGCAGAACGCTTCCGCCTCCGAAGAGCTCGCCGCCACCGCCGAGGAACTCGGCGCACAGGCCGAGCAATTGCAGCAGACCATGACCTTCTTCCGCCTCGACAACAACGCCAAAGCCAGTGCCTCAACCCAGCACCCGCCTGCCTTCTCCTCGGCAAAACCACAGGCCGCACCCAAATCGTCCCTGCGCTCGGCTCAAGCCATCCAGGTAAACGAGAGCGACTTCGAACGCTATTGAGCAAAGGAGAGCGTCATGAATCTCCCGGCCTTTACCCAAGCGCTTGAGAAAAAACCGGATTCCGCATCTGGTGATTCTGCGCTGCATCAAACCGAACGCAAGGAGCCACATCGACGCCGGGCGACCGATCACGAAATTATTCTGATCGTCGACGATCAACCCGAGAACCTCAGTGTTCTCGGAGAACTGCTGCAAGAGGCGGGATATCGGGTCAAAGTCGCCAACAACGGGCCGGTCGCCCTGCAACTTGCCCGCCAGCTCCCTCGGCCAGGACTCATCCTGCTCGACGTCGTCATGCCGCAGATGAGCGGACACGAAGTGCTCAGGCAATTGCGCGAGGAAGAAACCACACGCGACATACCGGTCATCTTCCTCACGGCACAGGATAGCGATGAGGACGAGGAACGTGCCTTCGACGCCGGTATCGCCGACTACATCATCAAGCCCCTCAAGCCGGCCGTGGTACTGGCCCGGGTGCGCAGCCAACTGCTGGTACGCCGGGCTCGCCATTTATTGCAGAACCAGAATAACGCCCTGGAGGCTGAAGTGACGCGCCGCATGCGCGAAAACGAGTTGATCCAGTCGGTCAGTATTCGCGCTCTGGCGCACCTTGCCGAAACCCGCGACAACGAGACCGGAAACCATATCATGCGCACGCAAGGCTATATCCGCCTGCTTGCTCAACGACTGGCGACGCACCGGCGCTTTGCATCGACCATGACTACTGAATACATTGACCTGCTCGCCCGCTCCGCACCCCTGCACGACATCGGCAAGGTCGGCATCCCCGATCGTATCCTGCTCAAGCCGGGAAAGCTCACGCCCGAGGAATGGGAAATCATGAAAACGCACACCCTCCTCGGCTGTAATGCCATTGCTCACGCTGAGCACGATATGCAGACCTCGGCCGGCTTTCTTGCCCAAGCCAAGGAAATTTCACGCTGGCACCACGAGCGCTGGGACGGCAAGGGCTACCCCGACGGCCTTGTCGGCGATGACATCCCGGTGTCAGCACGGCTGATGGCCATCGCCGATGTGTTCGATGCGATGATTTCGCGGCGCGTCTACAAGGAGCCGATACCGATGAACACTGTACGCGAAATGATCGAAGCACAACGGGGCTTGCATTTCGACCCGGACATCACCGATGCTTTCATCAATGGCTTTCACGAGTTCGAGGCCATTGCCCTGTACTTTGGATTGGAAAACTAGCGACAAGCATTAAACCCCAAACGACGTAAGAACCCGATTCGCGATCCGCTTGCTCGCCATGAACGCATCCGCCCCCCGAACCCCTATCCTCAATCCGGCCTATACCA
>CAZHFS010000494.1:0-2294 GCA_964531885.1 uncultured Propionivibrio sp. | reverse complement strand
GCGATTCGCTGCCATCCGTATGTGTTCAAGGAAATGATGGCCGCTCAAAATCCGGATGCGAAGGCGGGTCTGCGCGAGTTCGATCAGGCCATCGTCGGTCATACACTGTTCACGATTGGTCATGGCGTGCGCGCGTTTTTCCGTGCCCTGACTGGGTCACGTTTCATTCCTGTGCCCGAAGGTGTTGCACCGGAAACTCGTCGGTATTACCAGCAGATTTCCCGCTTCTCGACGGCGTTTGCCTTCATGGCCGACATCTCGATGCTGGTCATGGGCGGGAGCCTCAAGCGGCGCGAGAAAATCTCGGCGCGTTTGGGGGACATCCTGGCGTTGATGTATCTGTGCTCAGCGACGCTGAAGCGGTACGAGTCCGATGGCCGTCGTCCCGAGGATGCCCCGCTGATGCATTGGGCGATCTGGGATGCTATGTACAAAATGCAGATGGCGTTCGACGGCGTGATCGACAACTTCCCGCACAAGGGTATCGGGCGTTTCCTCTATCGCACCGTTTTCCCGCTCGGGCATCCCTACGATGTGCCGTCCGACCGCATTGGGCATCAGGTGGCTAGTTTGCTGATTTCTCCGTCTGAAGCCCGCGATCGGCTCACTGCCGAGTGCTATCTGCCGACGACAACGGAAGAACCGGTGGGGGCCATTGAACTGGCGCTGGCTGCCACGCTTGAGGCCGAGCCGATCGAAGCGCGCATCCGGTCTGCCGAGAAGGAAGGGCTGTTTGCCGGGGAGCCGGATGCCAACGTGCGTGACATTGCCCGCGTGGCCCTGGCGCGAGGGGTGATCTCCGAGGATGAGTTCGCCATCCTGGCTCGTCGCAATGCCTTGCGCGACATCGTGATCCGGGTGGACGAATTTGACTTTGATCTGAGCAAGCGGGCGCGCAGCACCATTCCGCCCGTGGCCTTGGTGGCATAAACCATGCGGCGGCTTAGGCCGCCGCCCTGATGTTGGGCTGGGGAACAACGGAGGAAACATGGCATTTCAACCCGTGTATGTGGTTGACGGCGCACGGACGCCGTTTCTGAAAGCACGCAGTGGTCCAGGGCCATTTGCCGCGGCGGATTTGGCGGTGCAGGCCGGGCGGGCGTTGCTGGTGCGGCAGCCTTTTGCGCCTGATACCTTTGACGAGGTGATTCTCGGTTGCGCGAGCCCCTCGCCGGACGAAGTCAATATCGGTCGGGTGGCCGCACTGCGCATGGGGTGCGGTGAGAAAGTGCCGGCCTGGACCGTGATGCGGAATTGCGCCAGCGGCATGCAGGCCATTGATTCCGGCCTGGCAAGCATTCAGAGCGGGCGCGCCGAACTTGTGCTGGCGGGCGGCGTAGACGCCTTGTCGCATGCCCCGTTGCTTTATAACCGGGCGATGGTGCTGTGGTTTGCTGCACTGATGCAGGCCAAGGGGGTCGGCCAAAAAATCGCCACCTTTGCGCGTTTGAGCCCAGGTGCTCTGTTTGCACCGGTGATCGGCATCCTCAAGGGTTTGACCGATCCGATGGTCGGCCTGTCGATGGGCCAGACCGCCGAGAATCTGGCCTGGCGTTTCGGCATCTCGCGGGAGGCGATGGATGCATTCGCGGTCGAAAGTCACCGGCGCGTGATTGCAGGCCGCGCAGCTGGGCACTTCGGAGAGATCGTCCCCTTGATCGGCAAGGATGGCACGGTGTATGCCGAGGACGATGGCGTGCGTGCCGATTCGACGCCAGAAGCCCTGGCCAAACTGAGGCCGTTCTTCGACAAGAAGTACGGCCGGATCACGCCGGGCAACAGCTCGCAGATTACCGATGGCGCCACGTGGCTTATCCTGGCTTCGCAGGCGGCTGTCGAGCGTTACGGTCTGCAGCCGCTTGGGCGCATCAGCGACAGCCAGTGGGCAGGCTTGGATCCGGCTCAGATGGGGCTCGGCCCGGTGCATGCGGCGACGCCGATCCTGCAGCGGCATGGGCTGGGTTTGAACGATGTCGATGCATGGGAAATCAACGAGGCATTTGCCGCGCAGGTGCTCGGTTGTCTGGCGGCGTGGGACGATGCGTCCTACTGCCGGACAGAACTTGGGCTGCCGGGGGCGTTCGGCGCGCTGGATCCGGCGCGGCTCAACATCGATGGCGGCGCGATTGCGCTGGGTCATCCCGTCGGTGCCTCCGGGGCTCGCATTGTCCTGCATCTCTTGCATGTTCTGCGCGAGCGCAAGGCGCGGCGTGGCGTGGCCGCGATCTGCATTGGCGGTGGGCTGGGTGGTGCGATGCTTGTCGAACGCGTTGATTGAAGCGGGGGAAAAATGA
>CAZHFS010000493.1:0-2294 GCA_964531885.1 uncultured Propionivibrio sp. | reverse complement strand
CCGATCGAAGCGATTTCGAACCGTCTGTCCGCGGCAAAACGTGTTGCATTGCGCATCGTCGGCCCCGCTCAATCCGCCGCGAATTGTCTGGCCTTCGACGAGGGATTCTGCTCAAGCCGGTACGCCACGGCGATGAATAGCGCCTGCGCCAGGCACACGGCACTGGGCATCGTCCGGAAGAAGAAAGCTTCTGACTCATGCACCGTCAGCGTCGAGGCGGCGCCACGCGCAATCGGTGAGAGCGGACTATCGGAGATGGCCACCACATCCACGCCTCGCTCACCTGCAAGTTCCGCGGCCAGACGCGTCTCCGACCCGTAAGGCGCCATGCTGATGGCCACCAGCACATCGCCCTTGGCCATGCTTTCGATCTGCTCCCGGAACATCCCGCCCGCGCCGTCCACGAGCACGATCCGCTTACGCGTGTGCGAGAACGCATAGGCAAGGTAGGCCGCCACGGAGTACATGCGCCGCACTCCGACGATGTAGATGTGCTCGGCGTCCTGCAACAGACCGACGGCCCGCTCGAACGCCGCCGCGTCGAGTTCCTGGCACAGCGTCGCGATCCCTTCCTGGCACGACTTCATGAACGCTCCGGCCAGGTCGACGCTGTCCATCTTGGCCGGGTGCTCGCTGATCACCTGCTGGATGCGCTGCTGGTAACCCGCCGCAGTCGCCCCGCTGGCGAAGGCGTCGCGGAACACCGCCTGCAACTCGGAAAAGCCGGAAAAGCCAAACCGCTGGGCAAAACGCACCACCGCAGACGGCTGGACATCGCAAGCCTTCGCCACGTCGAGGATGCGCACCACGACCATCTGCTGCCGGTTCTGCGTGATGTAGTGAGCGATCGCCTTGAGCTGCTTGGGTAAACCCTCGTATTGCTGCGCGATGGTTTGTATCAGCTCGTCAACCCCATTTGCCTGTGTCATGGTATCCGCCGTTTGTGCGCCGTGCGCTGTAAGAGTCAATGACCACTCCTGCCCGAGGCGAAATCTAAGGAAGGCCAGACGCCATGTCAAATCGCTGGCGTAAGCGCCACCACAAAGGCAAGACCATTTCCCCAAAAACAATGCCGCGCGAAGCGGCTTCGCGCGGCATTGGGAGCTTGGTTCGAGTCAGGTACGATTTGGGTACGATTTGGGTACGAATCAGGCCAGGCGGACGATACGCCCTTCCTTCCAGGAAGTCGTCGCGGCATCGGCGAGTTCAAGCGCCTTGACGCCATCCTCGATCCCCACGCGCAGCTTTTCCTGCCCGCCGAGCACCGCCACGAAATGATCGAGTTCGATCCGGTACGCTTTTTCGTAACGCTGCAGGAAGAAATGCTCGGGCTTGTCGACCGATACCACCTCACTGCCGTAAGCCACAACTTCCGTCGGCCGATGATTGCCGGCCTGCAGCATGCCCTTCGAACCCAGCACCTCGAAACGTTGGTCATAACCATAGGCGGCGCGGCGCGAGGTGTGGATCTGGGCAAGCTTGCCGCCGACGGTACGGATGGTCACCGCCGTCGTATCGGCGTCGTTGGCCTGGGTGGCGATCGCCGGGTCGGTCAGGGCACTGGCCGTGGCATAGACGGTTTCGGCCTCTTCGCCGAGGATCCAGCGGAAGATGTCGAAATCATGGATCAGCATGTCCTTGAAGATCCCGCCTGAACGTTGCAGGTACTCGACCGGAGGCGCGCCTGGATCGCGACTGATCACCGACAGTGCTTCGAGCGTGCCGATTTCCCCCTGATCGATCCGCGCCTTGAGTGCCGCAAACGTCGGATCGAAGCGACGCTGAAAACCGATCAGGCAGACTTTCCCCGAGGCCCGCACCGCTTTCTCGCACTCGCGGGCACGCGCCAGATCAAGATCGACAGGCTTCTCGCAGAAAATATGTTTGCCGGCCGCTGCCGCGCGCTGGATGAGATCGGCGTGGGTGTCAGTCGACGAGCCGATCAGGACGGCATCAACACCGGGATCGGCAAAAATCTGTTCGACGCTGGTCACCTTTGACCCGAGCGTTGCGGCGAGTTTCTGCGCCGCCTCCGGAATAGCGTCGGCAATGCCGACGAGTTCGACTGCCGGATTGCGCGCCGCGTTCGAGGCGTGAATCTGCCCGATACGGCCCGCGCCAATGACTGCAAGCTTGATCGCCATGATGAAACACTCCTTTGCTGTTTTTGAATACCGATACGAATCGAAGGATGAACCCACCATTTGCCGCAATTCTATGCGCGCCAACACAAAACAGAACAGAATTTCCACCACCAACACAAACAGAAACCGTTCCGCCGCACAACTCGGCCA
>CAZHFS010000492.1:0-2303 GCA_964531885.1 uncultured Propionivibrio sp. | reverse complement strand
TCTCAATGAACAAACGCTCACGCTTGAAGCTGACGTCCTGCTGATCGCCGACGACACCCGTCCGGTGGCCATGGCAGGCATCATGGGCGGCGAGGACAGCGGAATCACGCTCGAAACCACCGAGATGTTCCTTGAGTCCGCGTTCTTCACGCCGAAAGCCATCGCTGGCCGAGCTCGCCGTTACGGCTTCGGCTCCGACGCCTCGCACCGTTTCGAACGCGGCGTCGACTTCGGCGGCACGCGCCGCGCCCTCGAACGCGCTTCGACATTGATTCTCGACATCTGCGGCGGCCAGGCCGGCCCGGTTTGCGAAGCGGCTGCCGAACTACCGGCCCGCCCGCCCGTCCACTTGCGCACAGCCCGCGTCGCCAAGGTACTCGGAGTAGCATTCACCGGCGAGGAAATCGCCGGCCTGTTTGCCCGCCTCGGCCTGGCCTGCGTACGCAGTGGCAAGGATTTTGTTGTCACCCCGCCGAGCCACCGCTTCGATATCGAGATCGAGGAAGATCTGATCGAGGAAATCGTCCGCCTGCACGGCTATGACAATATCCCCACGCACGCCCCCCAAGCCTCACTCGGCATGCTGCCGCAGGGCGAAGACAGCCGCCCCCTGCAAAGGGTGCGTCAGATTCTCGCCGACCGTGGATTCCAGGAAGTCATCAACTACGCCTTCATCGAAGAAGCCTGGGAACGTGATTTCGCTGGAAACAGCGCGCCGATCCGTCTGGCCAACCCCATTGCCAGCCAGATGAGCGTGATGCGCTCGACGCTGATCGGCGGCCTAGTAGCCAACGTAGCAACCAATTTGAAACGCAAGCAAAATCGCGTGCGTGTCTTTGAAACTGGCCGCTGTTTCTTCCGCGCCACCCCCGGCGCACCGGTCGAAGGGTTCGACCAACCCTGGAAGCTGGCCATGCTCGCTTACGGTAGCGCCAGCCCGGAACAATGGGGTACCACGGCACGCAACGTCGACTTTTACGATCTCAAGGGCGAACTGGAGTTATTGCTTGCCCCGGCCACCGCCACCTTCGAGAAGGCAGCGCATCCGGCGCTGCACCCCGGGCGCAGCGCACGCATCGTGATCGACGGCAAGGTCGTCGGGATCATCGGCGAACTGCATCCGCAGTGGGTACAAAGCTACGACCTCCCCCTCGCCCCCGTCCTCTGCGAACTCGACCTTGCCGCCGTTCTTGCCGCCCGCCTGCCGATATATGGCGAGATATCAAAGCAACCTCCCGCAGTTCGCGATCTGGCCATCGTAGTCGATCAGTCACTCGAATTACAGACATTGCTTGATGGACTTTTAAACAACCGCCCCTCCCTGGTACAGGACATTCGACTATTCGATCTGTACACCGGAAAAGGCATCGATCCAGGGAAAAAAAGTCTTGCTTTCCGCATAGTTATGCAAGATACTCAACGGACTTTGCAAGATGCGGAAGTCGACGCGGCACTGCAACAATTGCTGGCCTATGCACAACAGAATTTCTCGGCCCAGCTCCGTGTCTGACAGGACAAGAACATGACGCTCACCAAAGCAGAACTCGCAGATTTATTGTTTGAAAAAGTCGGCCTCAACAAGCGTGAGGCCAAAGACATGGTCGAAGCCTTCTTCGAGGAAATCCGTAACACGCTCGAGCGCGGGGACGGGGTCAAGCTGTCTGGATTCGGCAACTTCCAGTTGCGCGACAAGCCGCAGCGTCCTGGCCGCAACCCCAAGACCGGCGAAGAAATCCCGATCACGGCCCGGCGCGTCGTCACCTTCCATGCCAGCCAGAAGCTGAAGGGCGAAGTCGAACAGTCCTACGATGGAACAGCACAATCCTAAAGACGGCAGCAAGGATCCTTTGCCGCCCATCCCAGCCAAACGGTATTTCACCATTGGCGAAGTCAGCGAACTGTGCGGCGTCAAGCCGCACGTTCTGCGCTACTGGGAACAGGAATTCACCCAACTCAAACCGGTAAAACGGCGTGGCAACCGCCGCTATTACCAACATCACGAAGTCCTGCTCGTCCGCCGCATCCGCGAACTGCTCTACAATCAGGGCTTTACCATCAGCGGCGCACGCAACCGTCTTGATGATGTAGTAGTTGAGGACATCAAGGTAAGTGAATCAACGAGCCTCCCTCCGCACGTGCTTCGCGCAGAACTGCTGAAAGTCGCAGAAATCCTGAGAATACCGGCCTAAAAAAGCAAAACTGCGTTATAATGCTCGCTTGTCGGGGCGTAGCGCAGCCTGGTAGCGCACTTGCATGGGGTGCAAGGGGTCGCGAGTTCGAATCCCGCCGCCCCGACCAATAGA
>CAZHFS010000491.1:0-2313 GCA_964531885.1 uncultured Propionivibrio sp. | reverse complement strand
GGATCATCCCGCCGTTCTTGACGTCGCCGTATTCCTTGATCATGGCTTCGGCGCCACGCACTTCGTCTTCGCCCTGGTTCACCGTACCGGTGATGATGCCGATATGGTATTTAGCGGCGGCACTCGCCTGCGAAATCGGCAATGCACTGCACACTGCCAACGCCAGGAGCGCTATTGTTTTTTTTGCTGACAACATGGAACCTCCTCAGATGTAATTTGGGAACCCATTCCATTGCCTAGCGCAGCGATCCAACTCGTCCGTGACAAGCGGCGATGAGGCATGCAACGCCAGACAACTCGGCCAAAAATGCCTAGAGCGCTACCATACTACCGTCCGCCAGTGCGGCGTAAGCCCTGCGACACGCTCCAAACTGCTGTCTGCGAATTCTCTGGCACAGGGTCAAATCGACCCATCCGAAAAAAGGTGGAAGCCACGCAATTTCCCACCAGCTGGACTGTTTTTTGCGCCACAAAAGATTAAAAAATCAAAATCAGCAGCGGGATCTGCCCTTTGCCAATTTCCGGCCGGCAAACGTAACAAATTGTAAGAATTCCGTTTGGATAGTTCGGCCGACTGTGGATCGGGGCGGCAAATTGGGGCAGAAATGCCCCCCTTCCTTCTGGCGCAAGCGAACCGCCGCGCACGGTGCCTCGGCGGCTTGCCCAGCCAAGGCACAGACGAAAGGGAATCCCCGCCGACGACTGCCTGCCTTGCAGACAAAGGCAGGCGGAGTAATGGCGGCACGAGGCCAGGCCGCCGCCCGATGCCGAGTTGTCTGCGCAAGAGGCAAGCTATCAAATGGCCAACCGCATCGCCTTGGCAGGTCAGCGGACAAGCCGACCGACGCCGCAAACCAGGACGGGGCAAACATTGTCCGGGATCAGCAGCAAGTGCGCGAGGGTCGCCAGGGCAGGCCCCTGCCCGCCCTGGCGCGATGCCTAGATCCGCCCTTCTTCGAGTGCGTGGCAGGCCACGCGTGCGCCGCCGGAGGCCATCAGCTCCGGGCGTTCATTCCGGCAACGGTCGTTGACCAAAGGACAACGCGGATTGAACGCGCAACCACTCGGGGGATTGAGCGGATTGGGGACTTCCCCGGTCACTGGCGTGCGCGCCCGCCCCGTATCGTGCATCTTGGGGATGGCGTCGAGCAGCATCCGCGTATAGGGATGGCGCGGGTTGTCGAACAGTTCCTGCTTCGGCGCCAGCTCCACGAGCCGGCCAAGGTACATGACCCCGACCTGATCGCTGACGTGGCGGACCACGGCGAGGTTGTGGCTGATGAACAGGTAGGTCAGCCCTTGCTCGCGCTGCAGGTCCTTCATGATGTTGAGCACTTGCGCCTGAACGCTGACATCGAGCGCCGAGGTCGGCTCGTCGCAGACCAGAAATTCCGGGTGCGTCGCCAGCGCGCGGGCGATCGAGATGCGCTGCCGCTGCCCGCCGGAGAACTGATGCGGGTACTTGATCCCGTCCTGCGCCGCCAGACCGACCGACTTGAGCAGGGATTCGACCCGCCCGCGCACCGCATCGGCCGAGGTTTCAATGGCGTGCTCGCGCAGCGGTTCGGCGATGATGTCTTCGACCCGCCAGCGCGGGTTCAGGCTGGCATACGGATCCTGAAAAATCATCTGGATGCGGCGGCGCAGCTTGCGCCCTTCCGGCGTTTTGAACGCCGCGTGCGCATCCTCGCCATCAAAGGCAAAACCTCCGCGCGTCGGGTTATACAGGCCGACCAGGAGACGGGCCACGGTACTTTTTCCGCAACCGGATTCGCCCACCAGAGCCAACGTCTGGCCGCGCTCGATCTCGAAAGACACGCCATCGACGGCACGCAACAGCAGGCGCGGCTTGCGCTCGATCACCCGATTGAGCCAGGGGGGGGAAACGTCAAAGGTTTTGGCCAGGTCGGTGGCACGCACCAGCGGCTCACCGGCACTCTTTTGCTTCACAGCCACGGTCATGCTGCCACCTCCTGGCGGACATCGTGCAGCCAGCAGGCCGCCTGGGTGTAACCGGCGCGCATCAATTCAGGCCGCTCCTGGCGGCAACGATCCATCGCCTGTTCGCAACGCGGATTGAACGCGCAACCTGTCGGAATGGCTGTGAGGCGCGGCATGGCGCCGTCGATCTGGTGCAGACGTTCGCGCTCGCCGTCCATGGCCGGGATGCAGGACATCAGACCCTCGGTATACGGATGCTCGGGATGATTGATGAGGTTGTGCACCGGCCCGACTTCGGCTATCCGACCGGCGTACATCACCGCCACCCGATCGCAGGTTTCGGCGATCACGCCCATATCATGCGTAATCAGC
>CAZHFS010000490.1:0-2315 GCA_964531885.1 uncultured Propionivibrio sp. | reverse complement strand
AGATCGGCCATGGCCTAAGAGCTTGACTCGTGAACGCGGGTGCGGTGGGCGATGAAAGCACATCCCACTTGCGCTTTCTTTGAAGTTTCAGGCGTCGAAATTGGTTATTGCAAAGCGACGGACCAACAAACTGTAACGCGCTTGTGGACACGCGATAGTGCAGATCGTATGCTTTTAAAATGATCCGCATAAGCCTGCGCTAACTCGAATGCGCAACCTCAAGACGCTGAATGAACAGCTTGCAGAACTCACCCAGCCGCAGCGAGACCGCCTCGCGTTCGTGGAGTTGCGCTTGCGCTTCATCGGGGAGATCCGCCGCCAGGATCTGGTCGCACGTTTTGGCATCCAGTCGGCAGCGGCCAGCCGGGATCTGGCTCTCTATAAAGAGCTGGCCCCGGGCAGCATCGACTACGACTCCAAAGCCAAAACCTACGTCCTCGGACCGGACTTCCGGGCGGTCTTCGACTTTCCCCCTGAACGGGTGCTGTCCTGGTTGACCCAAGGCTTCGGGGACGGGGAGCCGATGCGGCTCAAGGCCTGGGTGGCTTGCGAGAGTCCATCGCGGCTTACTCACCCGGACCTGGACGTGCTAGCCAGCGTGACCCGGGCGATCCACCAGGAGTGCCCGCTGGCGATCGAGTATCACTCTATTTCCAACGGCCAAGCCGAACGCCAGGTCGTGCCGTTTGCGCTGATCGACAACGGCCTGAGGTGGCATGTCCGGGCCTTCGACCGTAAATCGCAGGAATTTCGTGATTTCGTGATCACGCGGATCAGGCGTCCCCGGGTGATGAAGGGAGAAATCCCCGAAGCGCACGAGATCAGCGATCAGGACATCCAATGGACGCGAATCGTGGAGCTTGAGCTGGTTCCGCATCCAGACCAGCCCCGACCGGAGATCACGGTGATGGACTACGGGATGGAAGACGGGGCGTTGCGCATGAAGCTTCGCGCGGCCACTGCTGGCTACATATTGCGCAAGTGGAGTGTGGACTGCTCACCGGACCACAGTCTGCGTGGTCACGAGTACCGACTGTGGCTGAAGGACCCGCTGGCCCTCTACGGTGTCAAGAACGCTCTGCTGGCTCCGGGTTACCGCTCTCCAGATAAGACCAAGGGAGAGCCATGACCTACAAGCCACAGCGAGCACTGGAACTGCTGCGCATCGGCTCTGGCCGTGCCGGTGCCACCTTCCGCGAAGGGCAAGAGGACGCGATTCGCCATATCGTCGACGGACGTGGCCGCCTGCTGGTCGTACAGAAGACTGGCTGGGGCAAGAGCTTCGTCTACTTCATTGCCACCAAGCTGCTGCGCGAGGCGGGCAACGGGCCTGCGCTGTTGATTTCTCCGCTGCTAGCACTGATGCGAAACCAGATCACAGCAGCGGAGCGCATGGGTGTCCGGGCAGCGACCATCAACTCTGACAACGTCGACGACTGGGCGCAGGTCGAGGCAAAACTTGCCCGCGGAGCGGTCGACATTCTGTTGATCTCGCCCGAACGTCTGGCCAACGAGCGGTTCCGCACACAGGTCTTGGCTGGCATCGCTGCCCAGATATCGATGCTGGTGATCGACGAGGCGCACTGCATTTCCGATTGGGGCCACGACTTCCGTCCGCACTATCGTTTGCTGGAGCGAATCGTCAGAACGCTACCGCCGAACCTGCGGCTCCTCGCAACGACAGCCACCGCAAACAACCGGGTGATGGAAGACCTCGCCGCCGTGCTGGGTCCGAGGCTGGATGTTTCGCGCGGCGACCTGAATCGCAGCTCCCTTACGTTGCAGACGATCCGCTTGCCTAGCCAAGCAGAGCGCCTCGCGTGGCTGGCCGAGCAACTGGCCACGCTACAAGGCCACGGCATCATCTACACGCTGACGGTGCGCGATGCCAATCAGGTTGCTGATTGGCTCAAGACCCATGGGTTCAATGTCGAGGCTTACACCGGCGAGACCGGCGACCGCCGAGAGGCACTTGAGCAGGCACTGCTGAACAACGAAGTCAAAGCGCTGGTCGCGACAACCGCGCTCGGCATGGGCTACGACAAGCCCGACTTGGCATTTGTCATCCACTACCAGATGCCTGGGTCGGTCGTCGCGTACTACCAGCAGGTGGGTCGCGCAGGCCGCGCCCTGGATTCGGCCTATGGGGTGCTGCTAAGTGGCGAGGAAGAGTCAGACATCACCGACTGGTTCATCCGCAGCGCATTTCCGACTCGCAAGGAGGTAGCCGATGTGCTGGGGGAACTTGAGGAAGAAGAAGACGGCCTGTCCGTCCCCGAGCTACTCAGTCGCGTCAATCTGAGCAAAGGCCGCGT
>CAZHFS010000489.1:0-2325 GCA_964531885.1 uncultured Propionivibrio sp. | reverse complement strand
CGCGCTACACCATCTGCCGCAACCTGCCCTACGACCGCGACCGCACCAGCCTCAAACGTTTCGCGATGTGCCGCAAGTGCCAGGCCGAGTACGACCGTCCAGACGACCGCCGCCTGCACGCCGAAGGCAACTGCTGCCCGAAGTGCGGTCCCAAGCTCACGCTACTCGACGCCCAGGGCGCGCCGCTGGCAGGCGACCCGATCGCTGTGGCCTATCGCCTGCTCACCGAAGGCAAAATTCTCGCGATCAAAGGCCCCGGCGGCTTCCAGTTGGTGTGCGACGCCCACAATCCTGTGGCCGTGGCTGAACTGCGCAAACGCAAGGAGCGTCCGGTCAAACCCTTTCCGGTGATGTTTGCCAACGCCCTCTCGGCGACGGCTTACGTCCAGGTCAGCGTTGGCGAACCCGGCCTGCTCAATCTCCCCGAACGCCCGATCATCCTGCTCAGGAAGCGCGAGCGTTGCGACCGCGACCTCCCCGGGGCAGCGCCCGGCATCCTCTGGCTTGGCGTCCAACTGCCGTTCTCGCCCGTCCATTACCTGCTTTTTCATGAAGCCGCCGGACGGCCCGACGGCCTGGCCTGGCTCGACACCGCACAGCCTTTCGCACTCGCCACCACCAGCGGTAACCCGCACCGCGAGCCTCCGGCCACCGAGAACAGCGAAGCCCTTGCTCGGCTCGCCGGCATGGCCGATGCTTTCCTCGTGCACGACCGGGACATCATCACCGCCTGCGACGACAGCATTGCCTGCTCCGGCCCCGGCGGCCTCCAGCTCGTGCGCCGCGCACGCGGCTACGTGCCGCGCGGCATCAAGATGTTGCAGGCAGGCCCCCCTGTCCTCGCCGTTGGCGCGCTGGCCAAGAACGCCTTTTGCCTCACACGCGGCGACGAAGCCTACGTCTCGCCGCATATCGGCAACCTGGCCCGCAGCTCGGTCGAACGCCACTTCAAGGACAGCGTCGACCACCTGTTGCGCCTGCTCGAAGTCAGCCCGGCCATCGTCGCACACGACCTCGACGGCGGCTCGCCCGCCACCCGTTTCGCCATGCAGTTTGCCGTCCGGCAGGGCATCCCCTTGCTCGGCGTGCAGCACCACCATGCCCACATCGCCTCGATCCTCGCCGAACACCGCGTTGCCGAACCGGTCATCGGCATCGCGCTCGACGGGGTCGGCATGGGCACCGATGGCACCGTCTGGGGCGGCGAACTTTTGCGTGTGGACGGTGCCTGTTTCGAGCGCCTCGGCCACATCCTGCCCTATCCCGTGGTCAACGACGCCTACGCCACCAGCGCTCCCTGGGCCCTCGCTGCCTCGGTACTGCACTGGCTGGGGCGAGACGCAGACATCGAACGCCGCTTCGCCAAGGCCAAGAAATTCGAGCGCATCAGCCAGAATTTGAAAACCGGCACCGACTGCCAGAGCACCACCAGCATGGGGCGTCTGTTCGACGCCACCGCCGGTCTGCTCGGCCTGACCCGCGAGGCTGCCTTCCGCGGCCAGGGTGGACTGCTCCTCGAAGGCATCGCCGAACGGCACGGCCCGGTTGCCGCCTTATCTGATGGCTGGGCCTGCGTCGATGGCAACCTCGACCTGCGTCCGCTCTTTGACGCCCTGGCCGACGAACCGGACGGCGGACGCGGCGCCGCACTCTTCCACTCCACGCTGGCCGAGGCACTGGCAGACTGGCTGCAGCAAGCCGCCCCCGCCGGCAGCACCGTGGTCGCAGGCGGCGGCTGCCTGCAGAATCAGGTACTCGGGCGCCGCCTGCGCGACGCCTTGCACGAGCGCGGCCTGCGCCTCATCGAAGCCCGCCGCATGCCGCCCAACGACGGCGGCCTAGCCCTCGGCCAGGCGTGGATCGCGCTGCAGTATCTGATGCGGGAGTAGGGCGGGGATCCTCGCAGAGAACGCCTCAATCTCCGAACGAAGCAGAAGAGACGCAGACGGCGCTACCGCGAGTCGATGTGAAAAAAATGGCGCCCCAAATGGGGCGCCATGATCGATGCGACGCCAGCGCCGCAACGGCCTGCTATCGGTTCGGATCACACTCCCTCAGGCGCGGGCCTCCGCCGGCCGGGCGCGCAGCTTCTTCAAGAAGGACGAGATCATCGGCCAGAACAGCAGCACCAGCGCCAGGGTGGTAATGGTGCCGACCAGGGTATTCGACCAGAAAATTCCCATCGAGCCCTTGGAGAAGATCATCGACTGGCGGAAGGCGTCCTCGGCCTTGTCGCCGAGCACCATCGCCAGCACCAGCGGGGCGATCGGGTAGTCGAGCTTCTTCAGGAGGTAGCCGAAGATGCCGAAGACCAGGCCGAGCCAC
>CAZHFS010000488.1:0-2343 GCA_964531885.1 uncultured Propionivibrio sp. | reverse complement strand
TGTCTCTGGAGGGCGAGTACGAGCGCGACCTCAGTCGCCTGGCCACAGCCTTGGAGCCCTATACCCGTCATGGCGTTTACGCGAGCTACTTCGAGGGCGACGCCAATATCCAGTTCGACAAGGATTTTGTCGTCCTTGAGCTTGAGGAGCTGAAGTCCAAGAAGGATCTCCAGTCGGTAGTGATGCAACTCATCATGTATCGCATCACCCAGGAGATGTACCGTGATCGCTCCCGGCGCAAGCTCGTCATTATCGACGAAAGCTGGGATCTCATGGGGTCCGGCGCCAGCGGCAGCTTCATCGAGGCCGGCTATCGCCGCGCCCGAAAGTATGGCGGCGCGTTCGGGACGATCACCCAGTCCGTCGACGACTACTACAAGAACGAGGCGACCAAGGCCGCCATCAACAACGCCGACTGGCTGTTCCTGCTGCGCCAGAAACCCGAAAACATCGAGCGCTTGGGCAAGGAGGGCAAGCTGTCCCTGGATGAATGGCTGAAGCGTCAGCTCGCTTCGGTCAGTACCGAGCACGGCCATTTCTCGGAAATCTACATCCACTCGCCGATGGGGTCGGGCCTGGGGAGGCTTTTACTCGATCCCTTTTCGATGCTGGTTTATTCCACCCGTGCCGAGGACTACGAGGCCATCAAACGCCTGCGTGACCAAGGGCTGTCGGTATCGGATGCCATTGAACGTCTCGTCATCGAACGCGCATCACAGTAAGGCGGATTAGTCATGAATCTTTTGAAAACACAGATGATCACCGGGGTCGTCACGCTAATGTTGGGGGCGTGTATCGCTGCGTCATGGCTACACTTTCGGCCGCTGGAAATTCCTCGATTCGCTCGCGTCGATATCGGCGCCATTGTTGCTCAACAGCAGCAATCCCTGGTGCAGCGGGTTAAGCCGGGAATGGATGCCGCTGAGCAGGGCAAGCTGTTCGAAGAGGCAAAGGCTTTCGGCCTGCGTCTGGATACAGCCCTTGAGCAGGTTGGCAGGGAATGCCAGTGTGCCCTGATCAATACTGCGGCGCTGCTAAAGGCGACTTCTGCCGAAGCAATCCCGGACTTGTCCTCGCGAGTGGTGGACATTCTGAAGCAACCGGCTATCGGCGCACCGGCGCAATGACCAATGCGTATCGCCATCCTGTTCTCACTTCTCGTGTTCGTCAATTCTGCGTCAGCCGAAAGCGGTTTGGAGTATGACTCTATCTGGCGCTGCGACGAGAGCCGGTTCAACTGGTATTGCGATATCCCGCGTGATAGTGATCAGGTCGAAAACGCTGTCGAAAAGCCCAACCCCAAGGCGGCCAGCGAGGAGGATGAAGCCGTCGCGGCCCTGAAGAAATTGAGAGAGGACGCGGAGAAGAAGAGGGCGCTCGCCATCGTCAAGCCGACGCCGGAGAATCTCAAGAGCTACATCGTGGCCCAGGAAGCACTGATGGACAGGGCTTCTGTGTTTTCGGACGTTTGGCGCCGTGTCATCTGGGCCAATCCGGAACTCAATTATCAGTTGCGGAACCCGTCCAACAACTCGGCCATCCAGGTGCGCGATGTCCAGCGGACGCGCAAGGAAGCGGAAACCCTCGCGAGTCTGGTGCGGGACTGGGGCCTGTTTTTCTTCTTCCGGTCGGATTGTCCGTATTGCCATCGCATGGCGCCAACGCTGAAATTCCTGTCCGAGCAGTACGGAATTGCTGTTTTTCCCGTCTCTCTGGATGGCGGCGGATTGCCTGAGTTTCCAAAACCGTCACGGGACAACGGGATGGCCGCTTCCCTGGGCGTCAGCGTCGTGCCGCTCGTGGTGTTGGGGAATATCAAGGATCGCCGGCTTCTTCCGATCGGGTCAGGGGTGCTTTCCGCCCAAGAGATCGTCGAACGAATTTACATCCTGACCCAAACACGTCCCGGCGAACTTTATTGAGGTTGCCCATGAATCGTTCATGTCTCCGTCGAACCATTGCCGCCACGCTCGTCCTTTCGACGCTGGCCAGTCCTGCAATTGCCAACGTCTCCCAGTCAATGCAGGACTGGTTCAATGACATCGGCGCCTACGGCAACGTGACCGGTGCGAACGCCTACCGCGGACAGACGATGAATTTCTATTCCGGCGGCAGTCTCTATATGCGCACACCGGTGCGTAATTATCAACTGGCCAGCATTTCGCCGCCTTCATTTCGGGCTGGTTGCGGCGGAATCGACTTGTTCGCAGGTTCGTTTTCTTTCATCAATAAGGAACAGTTTGTCGCACTGCTGCGGAACATCGGCAACAACGCCATCGGCGCCGCCTTCAATATGGCTTTGTGCTCGATGTCGCCTGATCTCTGTGATCTTCTGAAGTACCT
>CAZHFS010000487.1:0-2347 GCA_964531885.1 uncultured Propionivibrio sp. | reverse complement strand
CGATGAAAAATCCGGCGCCTACGTGTTCCGTGGTGGTTCGCCTGCGCAAGCTGCGTCGGTCGCGGTTCTGGCTATGCCGGAGCCTGCGGCCGTCGACGGGGCAAGCGCGGGCGAAGATGGCGCCGGTCGCCGTGGGCGAAGGGGCGGGCGTGGCAAAGGGCGTTCTTCACCGGGGGGGGCTGGTGAGCATACGGCCGGGCGAGGATCTTCCGTCGCAGTGAATGACGCGCCGGTGGCAGTATCCGGCCCGGCGCCTGACGCGGTGAAGGCGGTGATTCCGGAGCCCGTGGTGGCCGAAACGGCAAGTATTGCGAGGGACTCCGGTGCTGCGCCACAATCGGCGCCTGCTGCCGGGGCCGAGGTGGTGGAAGCACGCCCGTCGGCGGCGCGGCGCGGGCGAGGAAAGAAGGGTAAGGAGGGCGCGGCAAGTGTCGTGCCACCTGAGAGTAACCCCGTTCTTGATCCCTTGGCAGACCAGACAAGGGCAGGAGGCGTGCATCCCGAGGCAGCGGAGGGCAAGGCCAAAAAAGGTTCCGGTACGCCCGGGAAAAAGGCGCCAGCCCGTCCGGCACGCAGCCGTAAGGCTCCGCCAGCCAAGAACGAAGCCTGAACGCCAAACGCCGGGAAGCCTAGCCGGGCAGTCCAGCTGGCCTGGCCGCTACTCGGCGGGGAAGCTGCAAACGGTCCGGATCAGGCCATCCTCGACGGTGTAGGTGACAATCACTTCGTAAGTTTGGGCACGTACGCCGTGAATGCGCTCGTGGTCGACCACCTGCTTACCGCTCACGAGGCGGCCGACGAGGTCGGCGTGCAGTTCCGGCAGGGTGAAGCGTTCCCGGGCGTAGTACTCGGCAAAAGCGGCTTTACCTGCCAGAACCGGTGTCGTGGCTGGCGGACGGTACAGGCAGACGTCGTCCGCGTAGCAGGCGATGAAGCGCTCAAGATCGTGGGCGTTATAAGCATCGAGTTGTTCTTGGATAAGCTGCTCCGGGGTCATCGTGCTCTCCATGGGGTTAGACCGGCAGGTAACGTACGCGTAACACGCCTTCGATGGCAGCGAGCCTGGCGATGGCTTCCGGAGGCACGGCGCTTTCCACATCGACCAGGGTAAAGGCCAGGTCGCCGCGCGACTTGTTCACCATGTTGTGGATATTCAGCCCGGCGCTGGCCAGCGTGGTCGAGATCTGGCCGAGCATGTTCGGCACATTGGCATTGGCAATGGCCAGTCGGAACGCCGATTCCCGCGGCATGGCAATGTTCGGGAAATTGACCGAATTGAGGATGTTTCCGTGTTCGAGGTAATCGGTTACCTGGTCGGCAACCATGATCGCGCAGTTTTCTTCGGCCTCCTCCGTCGATGCGCCAAGATGCGGCAGGGCTACGAAGCGCGGGTGTTGGGCGAGGAGATGGCTCGGGAAGTCACAGACGTAGGCGTGCAGGCGCCCTTCGTTCAGGCCGGCAAGTGCCGCCCGTTCGTCGACGATGCCTTCGCGCGCGAAGTTGAGCAGCACGCATCCTTTTTTCATCAATGCGATGCGTTCGGCATGGATGAGGTTCTTGGTGCTCGGCAACAGCGGGATGTGCAGGCTGACGAAGTCGGCACGTTTGACGAGGTCGTCGACGCTGCTCGCCTTGCGGACCTGCGAGGGCAGACGCCAGGCTGCCTCGACGGTGATTTCGGGATCGTAGCCAACGACGTGCATGCCAAGTGCGATGGCTGCTTCAGCGAGCTGCGAGCCGATGGCACCTAGGCCGACGATGCCCAGTGTGCTGCCGCGCAGTTCGTGCCCGACATAGTTTTTCTTGCCGGCCTCGACCTGTTTGTGCAGCGCCTCGTCGTCACCGCGCAGGCCGGCGACGAAAGCCAGCGCCGGGGCGAGGTTGCGGGTGCCGATCAGCATTCCGGCGAGCACCAGTTCCTTGACTGCATTGGCGTTGGCGCCCGGGGCGTTGAAGACGACGACACCGCGCTGGCTCATCGCCGGCACCGGAATATTGTTGGTGCCAGCGCCCGCGCGCCCGATGGCCAGCACGCTTTCAGGAATGGGTAGATCGTGCATGGCTTGCGAGCGCACCAGAATGGCGTCGGGAGCCGTGGCGTCGTTACTTACTGAATAAGTATCAGGCAGGCGGGCGAGCCCTTTGCGTGAAATGGCGTTGAGCGTCTGGATCGTGCGCGTCATGCGGCGTTCTCCCCAAGAGATTGAGATGGCGGCGAAACAGGGTCAGGCAAGCGTCGGTGCGGCCGTGTGAGGCCGCACCGATAGCGGGGAAGAGAGGGCGTGGAGGGACTAGCCGCGAGCCTTCTCGAAGTCGCGCATGAAGGCGACGAGGGCCTGGACGCCCT
>CAZHFS010000486.1:0-2351 GCA_964531885.1 uncultured Propionivibrio sp. | reverse complement strand
AAGTCACGCGCAAGAACTTCGAACGCGAGCAGCAGCACCGCATGGCCAAGGACGTCGACGGCAACTACGTCTACCTCGCCAGCACGCGCTACAACCTCGACGTCACCCAGGAAAAATGGACCAAGGTCGGCTTCCACGCCTCGCGTGAGCACGGCCAGAAAATGATCTAGGGCATACGCCATGAAACGCATCTTCTTCTTCGACGTCGACAACACCTTGCTCGATCACCGGACGCACGCTGTCCCGCAGTCGGCACTCGACGCAATCGCCGGACTCAAGCAAGCGGGACACACCGTGGTGATTGCCACCGGCCGCAGCTACGGACACGCCCGTCCGCATATCGAGGACATTCCGGCCAACTACACGATTACACTCAACGGCGCCTGCATCGTCAAAGACGGCAAGGTCGTACAGAGTCGTCCGCTCGATCGCACGGCGCTGCTCGACCTGTTTGCCCTGATGCGCGATCTCGGCCATGCCTTCGGGGTTAACCAGGGCGAATCCTGCTATGTCAGCGCGGAAACTCCCGAAGCCATGATCCCCCTTGAGGGCGTGCGCATGCCGACCCAGAGTCACGATCCGTTCTATCTGCGAGAAGATGTCTGCCAAGGCTGGCTGTTCTTCGACGAGACGCACGACTCGCGTTTCATGCCCGTCCTGTTTGAACGCTATCCCGAATTCGACTTCGTGCGCTGGCATCGCACGGCCGTCGATGTCATGCCCAAGGCGGTCAACAAATGGACCGGCTGCCAATGGGTGCTGGCCGCAACCGGTTTTACTCCAGAACAGGCGATCGCCTTTGGTGACGGCCTCAACGACCGCGAAATGCTCAAGGGAGTCGGTCTGGGGATCGCCATGGGCAACGGCCACCCGGAACTCAAGGAAATCGCCGACCGGGTTGCGCCCCCCCTCGACGAAGACGGCATCGCCCGTATGCTGAACCAACTCGCCACGGAAGCCGCAATGCAATGACATGGTCGTACCACTTGCCGAGGTTTATCGTTTAGAATCCTCACACTGTCACGCCACTTCGCCGCAGCCTGCAGGAGAGAGTAGAAAATGAAGAAACGCCTCACCCTGGCCACCCTGAGCAACCCACGTCACCGCGAGATCGTCGAACTGGCGCGGCAGAAGGGTTTTTTGTCGACCGAGGAATTGGCACGCACTTTCGATGTCACCTCGCAAACGATCCGGCGTGACATCAACGAACTGGCCGAACGCGGCTTTTTGCGCCGCTACCATGGCGGCGCCGGCCTCCCGTCGAGTGTCGAAAACGTCCGTTACAGCGAACGCCAAAGCCTGTACCACGATGAAAAGACACGCATCGCGCAAATGCTGGCCAAGCAGATTCCGGACAATGCCTCGCTGTTCATCAACATCGGCACAACTACGGAAGAAGTCGCCAAAGCGCTGGCTGAGCATAAAAACCTGCGCATCATCACCAATAACCTCAACGTCGCCACCCAATTGTGCGACAACCCGAGCTTCGAAGTAATTGTGGCCGGTGGCGTCGTCCGACCGGACCACGGAGTCATCGGCGAATCGACCGTCGACTTCTTCCGCCAGTTTAAGGTCGACATCGGCATCATCGGCATCTCGGGGATCGACGACGACGGCACGCTACTTGACTTCGACTACCGTGAAGTTCGTGTCGCCCAGGCGATCATCGAAAACGCCAGACAGGTTTTCCTGGCCACTGACCACACCAAGTTCAACCAGAGCCCGATGGTGCGGCTTGGCCATATTTCCGAAGTCGACGCCGTATTCACCGATCGTCAACCGCCGGAAAACATTTGCAGCATGCTTGAAACTGCCCAGGTGCGCCTGTTTGTTGCCCCCTCCGACGCCCCACCACACAAAGAAGAAACCGACGAGCAACTCGTCGATAACTAAAGAAAAACGGCAGCTAATCTGCCGTTTTTCTTATCTCTGGTGTGACGTCCATGTCGACGCCGCGTTCATCCTTGTACTGGCGAACGCACCTTGTACCACGCCGAATATACCCAGCAGGCCGCACAAAAACCGGTTGCCAGATCGACGAAAGCAAATATCAGGATGGCCGTCGCCGGGATCATGCCGATCTCCGATCCGAGCAACCAAGACAGGCCCATCGCCAGCCCGGCCACTGCCGCGATCTTGTCGGCGAACATCTTCGAACCGGCATTCACTTTCTTGACCCAGTTCAGGCGTTGCGTGATTCGCGAAAAAATGCGGTAGGAGAGGCACTTGTGCGGAGAAACGAAGCCCCGCAAAAAACCACCGAAGGCCAGAATGAAGGCCACCCAACGGAAGGGGGTAAACAGGTAGATGGCAGCAATCAAAAAACTCATTGTGGCCTGAAAGCGATAGGC
>CAZHFS010000485.1:0-2362 GCA_964531885.1 uncultured Propionivibrio sp. | reverse complement strand
GACGAAAGCGAATTTTGGCAAACCCGTCGTGAGGCGGGGACGCAAAGTTTCCGGTCTCGGCCATTAAGGCTGAGATAGCGGGGCCGCAAACCGGCAACCTAATCTCGACCCTTAATGGTTTTCTCGACAAGCTAAGGAGAAAATCATGAAAGGCGTTCTGACCACAATGATCCTGGGCGCAGCCCTGGCCGAATTTGGTCTTACCGGACTTCAACACGAAGACGGGTCCTCCTATCAACCTGCAGAGCAAGCGACTGCGGTCTACGATCAAATCGTTCCGATCAGCGCCTATGGGCCGCCGCCGGGAATGGTTGTGACCAGCAATGCGGGCATCGAGCAAGATGTCGACGCCGGCGTCCGCCAGCTCGATAGTGGGGTGCGCAAGATTCCGGGTTATGCGGTCAAGGTTGCAGAATCCGTAGAGCAACATGGCATAGCTGCCTTGGCCTACGAGGATCCAGAGATGAAGCGCGCCGGGCGTGAGATCGGCCTGGAAGTCGGCGGTGGCATCCGCCACTTTGCCGTCGCTCTGGGGAAAGACATGCTGAGTTCGGTCCGCGAGTCGGGCCTTGGGGCCCGAGGGGTCAACTGATTGTCCTTGGCGCTGCGGTCCTATTGGGAGTGGGGCTGCAGCGTTTTTCCTTGGCGGGAAAAAAACGGCCGGCAACCTCCCAAGGTGCCGGCCTAACACTTTCTTTTCGCTCAGAAAAACAAATGCGTGAAGCAGAAATAGGTACAATCAACGAGTTCGCAAAATGCGAACCGTGGTGCTACTATACACCTGCCGTTCGCAAAATGCGAACTTTCCCTGACGACGAGACGAAGAGATGAGCAAAGACCCCTTATTCACAGTTTTCGACTCCACCGAGTTGGAAAGAGACCTCGCCCTCATTGACCGGGTGAAGGAGAAGTTCAACTTGCCGTCCGACAAGGACGTGGCAGATTGGCTAGGGGTGCACAAGTCGGTCATTTCCGAGATCCGCAGCTACGCCAAGTCGCTCGACAATATCACCGACGATCGCCGGGCGCCGCCCCGTTCGCTGACGGCATTGCAACGGTTGCGTGCCTTCGACCGCCTGGGTTACGCCTGGGCCCGGGATGCTCTCATGACAGCGTTCCCGGACGCCGTGAAGGACGATCTCCTCAAGATCGACAATGAGCGGGCCCAAGCCAACTTCCGCGCATCCCATGATGGTCAAGAGCCCGACAAGGCGGATGGCCCCGCGCCGAAAGCTGCCCGATAGCAGTTTGATGTCCGGGCAGCCGCGGCCCGGCCAATTCCTTCTCGCCTCTGCTTAGGTCTTCGCCGGGTCCGGTTTCCGGAAGGTGGCGGCCAGTTCGCTCAGGAGCGCCAAGAACACAAACAGGCAGATGCAACCTCCGATCCAGGCCCAGAAGGGATAGCCAGTTCGGCGCTCCACTTCGTCAAGCCAGTAGGCCGCATCGTGACGTGCCTCGATGGTGAGGACATCAGGATCAACCTGGTCGGGCTCCTCGAGCGCGGGCAGCGGCTTTTTCACTGGGCGAGATGCCATGGGCGGCGCCACCGGCGAAGGCTCTCCCGGATGTTCATAGTCTGCGACCAACTCCATATTCTGCAGGGCCTGAAAGCGTAGCGGCGGCTTGAAGGCATAGAACGTGATCGGCAAGGACTCATTGGCGACGATCCCGTTCTTCCGAACCGTTGCCTTCGTGACGGCAAAGTGAAGATGAGGTCCGGAGGAGTAGCCTGTATTGCCGGAATAGGCGAGCAGCTGGCCAGCGGCAACGCGATCCCCCATCTTCACATGCGCGCTGTGAGGTGCCAGGTGGACGTAGCTGGCCATGGACCCATCGCCGTGCATGACCGTGATCACATTCGCTTTGTCCAATAGGACTGGATCCTCGCCACCGCGCGTGAAGGTGTCCGTAACGTCGATGACCTGACCATCGCGGGCAGCTACCACCGGCGAGTTGGCGGGAACTGTGAAGTCGATCGCGTACTGGCTATCGACGCCGGTATGTGTCGTGATTTCACCGCCTGGGGCTTGGCCAACGGTGCTCCGGACACCATCCCCCAGCGGCAGCCGGTAGGCGTAATCGGCGTCCGGCGCGGACTGGCTGCTGCCGAACCCGTGGCTATACCGGGTGTTGAACTTGTAGCCTTCACCAGGAGTGGCGGCGAATACTCGAGCGAGCTTCTTGGACGAGTGGGGTGGGATGACGTCGATCAGGGGCCAGTCCCGATCCGAGGCGACATTGCTTCCCTTGATCTGGGCGGAAAGGGTGATCGTCGCCGGCCCATCATTGATGGCCACCAAAGAATGCTCGCGGCCAGCTTGGCGGGTATCAAGCCGAAATGGGTATTCCTTAATCGACGCCC
>CAZHFS010000484.1:0-2383 GCA_964531885.1 uncultured Propionivibrio sp. | reverse complement strand
GGCATGCACATCAATGCCGTTGGCGGCGATTGTCCGGGCAAGACCGAACTGCACCCCGACGTACTGCGGCAGGCAAACATTCTGGTTGAATACGCACCGCAGACGCGGATCGAAGGGGAAATCCAGCGTTTGCCGGACACGCATCCGGTTTGCGAACTCTGGCAAGCCATCACGCGACAGGTAGCGGGGCGCCGCTGTCAGGATGACATCACGCTGTTCGACTCAGTCGGTTTTGCTCTCGAGGATTTCTCTACCCTTTGCTACGTGCACGCAGCCGCATCCGAGCGCCAACTCGGATGCGATATCGAACTCGTGCCCAATCTCGACGACCCCAAAGACCTATTCCGTCACACCCTTGCCCCCGGCCAACGGCTCAAGCTGCAACGCGCGGCCTGAAACCCAGGACAACACGACAAATGGATACGTTGCGCAACCCCTATTCCGTGCAGGCCCCGTCGGCCGTGGTGATGATCCGCCCGCACCTCTTTCATCCAAACCCGGAAACGGCGCCGGACAACGCCTATCAGTGCCGTCCCGACGCGCTTCCGGATACCGATTTTGCCAGTGCGGCCTATCGCGAAGTCAGTGCAGCGGCCGCCACATTGCGGTCACACGGAGTCCGGGTGCACCTGTTCGAGGACGACGGCAGCCGCAACACCCCCGATTCGGTTTTCCCGAACAACTGGTTCTCGACGCACGCGGGCGGCCACGTTGCAATCTATCCCATGTATTCGCCCAGCCGTCGACGCGAACGACGGTTCGATATTATCGAGATGCTCAAGACCGAGTACCGGGTTCAGGACGTCATCGACTATTCCGGGCTGGCCCATGACAACCTGTTTCTCGAAGGCACGGGTGCGATGGTCTTCGATCACTTCGCACGCATCGCCTACACCGCCCGATCTAACCGCGCCGATCCACTGCTCCTCGAACGTTTCAGCACGCACTTCAATTTCGAGCCGATTCTCTTTGACACGGCCGATGCCTCGGGTGCCCCGATCTATCACACCAACGTCCTGATGTGCATTGCCACCGATTTCGCGTTGCTGGCCGTCGAAGCCATTCCCGACCCGGCCCGCAGGCGCGAAATCTGCGACCGCCTGCGCGAATCGGGGCGCGAAGTCATTCCGCTCAGCCACGCCCAGGTGGGTGAGTTTGCCGGAAATGCCATCGAACTGACCGGCCAAGCCGGGCGCCTCCTGGTGCTCTCTCAACGAGCCTGCGACTCACTCACCCCTGAACAGAAAGCCCGCATCGCACACTCTGCGCAACTTGTCCCGCTCGCTGTCCCTACCATCGAACTCGCTGGCGGATCGGTACGCTGCATGATCGCCGGCATACATCTGGCGCCTCGCCACGAGCGTTAGAGCCACGCCGCAAATCCACTGCAACGGACGCCGAACATGAGTTACCCGCGCCATACCCAAACGCCTGCCTTACAACGCATTCAGGCGGTACTGTGCCGCAGCGCCCCCCTCTCAGCGACCGACATCTCGCGGTACGCCTTCGTGAGCGAAAGCACGCTGCGTAACGGAGGCTACCTGAACGCACTGCGCAAAGCAGGGCACATCCACATCAGCGGCTGGCAACGAAGCGCCACAGGGCGCAACGAACCGCTCTACGCCGCTGGCCCGTGCGACGAAAGCCCCCCCGCGCAGCGTGCTGCGCGCAACACCGTGCGACTCGAGGCAATTCTGGCACTGCTACAGCGGCACGGCCCGCTGACTTACCGTGAAGTCGCTCAGTTTCTCGGCCTGTCAGCCACCATCGTCAAGAACGCCCGCTACCTGAACCTGTTGCTCGACGCCGACAAAGTCCACATCAAAACCTGGCGGCGCAGTCGTCCAGGCCCGATGCAAGCGGTCTACGCCGCCGGCGCGGGCCGTTCTGCCCCACGTCCAACCCCATTGAGCACCGCCGAGCGCTCCCGCCGCAGCCGGCAGATCCGACGCATCCTGATCACCCCGCAACCCAGCCTCGGCTCGCAGCTGCAAAGCTATCTGCGCACCGTACCAAGCGCACGAACCGCCAGAACACCGTGATGGTCTGAACCAAAAAAAACCGCTCCGAAGAGCGGTTTTTTGTTCAACCAGCCCGGCTTACTTCTTGGCCTGCTCGATGGCGTGCGCCTGAATCGCCGTCAGGGCGATGGTAAACACGATGTCATCGACCAGCGCGCCACGCGAGAGGTCGTTGACCGGCTTGCGCAGACCCTGCAGCATCGGGCCGACCGACAACACGTTGGCACTGCGCTGCACCGCCTTGTAGGTGGTGTTGCCGGTATTGAGGTCGGGGAAGACGAAGACCGTGGCCTGACCGGCAACCGGGCTGTTCGGCGCCTTCTGGCGACCGACATCGGCCACCGAAGCGGCGTCGTACTGCA
>CAZHFS010000483.1:0-2384 GCA_964531885.1 uncultured Propionivibrio sp. | reverse complement strand
CAAGAATCACACGCCGCAGAGGTCACCCACCGGGATGTCGGGCACGCGGACAACTCGATTGCGCCCCTCGCTTTTGGCCTGGTACAAGGCGCCATCGGCTTCGTCGAGCAGTTCGTCGATGCTCTTATCCGATGAAACGTAAGCCACACCAATACTGATCGTAATCGACATTGGCCCGGATCTCGTTGCGATCGGAGTCTCAGCAACCTGACGGCAAAGTCGCTCGAAGATCGCGTCGGTATCGACCCCTGCCTTGCAGGGCAGCACCAGAAGAAATTCCTCCCCCCCCATCCGTGCGACAAGATCGTAGTCACGCAGCGCTGCCTTCAGGAGTCCGGCCAAGCCACAGAGCACGTCGTCACCTACCGGATGCCCCCAAGTGTCATTAATGCGCTTGAAATGATCGATATCGCACATCCCCAGGGCAAGCGGTTCGGCGTGCCGCCCGCTACGGACGATTTCCTTGCCCAATAATTCCATGACGCCACGGCGATTGAGCAAATCGGTCAAGGGGTCATGCGTTGCCTGATGCGTGAGGGCGCGCTGACTTTCCAGCAGGGAAACATTGGTCGCATGCAGGATGCGCTGTTGCTCCTTAAGCTGCATGAGCGTGGCTGCCAAGCGGAAGCCCAGATAGACGATCAGCAGATAGACAAAGGCAACTGCGCCAATGAACCCGTAGTAGGCACCCTGATTCTCAGGGTAGAGGCTGAAATACTCGACGTTCGTATCGTTCAGGCGCCCCCGGGTGACGAAATAGCGCCGCGAATCGAGGTCAACCCGTTCGTTATCAAGCTGAAAGCTGGCTGCTTCGAGAGGCTCGTCGCCAAACTGTCTGGTTTTCCGGATTTCGTCGAGCCGTGCCGCCGAGACTGGGAGCACCGTCTTGTAAAGGTATGCCGGGGAAGACGCCGCAAAAACGACGCCGTCTTCGGTCATCAAGCCAAGTATTGCGTGCGGGTTTGAGGTCACCAGCAGACTGGCGATCTTGCTCATCCCGACACTCAATCCCACAACCCCGGTCGGCGTTGTTGAGCGAGAGGAATAATGCGGCGCACTGAAGAATATGCGCGGCGTGCGCAGGTTCTTACCGATCCCCGGATAGACGTAACTTTTCCCGGCGATGGCTTTTTGAAAATACGGACGGAAACTGTAGTTTTGCCCAACTGAAACAGCACCGCTGCCCGCGATTTGCGTTCCGCTTTCATCCATCACGAAGAGCGAGTCGGACGCCAGGAAAGTCCGCAACGTATCGATCGCCGCCTGCGCCTCCTTGCTGATGCGGCGCGTCACTGCGGGTTCGTCCAGGATTCCCAAGGCCTCGACAGCCTGAGTCGCATCCTGATAACGTTGCAGCAACGCATTGAGCGCATCCTTGACAGGGACGACGTTGCGCTCGGCGCGCGCTTCGGTCATGTCATCGTAGTAGCCGTCTGCCACGAACATGACCGGAAGCAGTCCGCACAGCGCGATCAGAAGAAACGCCGAAAACCGTAGCTGCCTAAGCATCCTAATGCTGCCTTCCCCATAGGGTTATGCAACAGAAGGCTCACCGGCCGCCGCGCACAACCATGCCGGAGTATTTCCCCCCGGAAAAGAGCGGGACTATAACCATAAATCCATGCCCAGGAAAGGCAGCGCACGAACTGGCGTACTGTGCATGGGCTCTCGGCAGCAAGAAAAAAAGCGAGCGCCTTGCTACGCATGCGCCCCGCGTGCGCGGGGAACACTGCGTTGCGCCGTAATGCGGCGGGCGCAACGCAGTCTCTGGGACAAAAAGGCTACTTCTCGAAGCGCATCACCCCGCCGACGCAGGACACCTTAATCGTGTCGCCCGCCGCGAAGCGGCCTTCGAGGATGGCCTTGGCCAGCGGGTTCTCGATCTGCGCCTGGATCGCGCGCTTCAAGGGACGTGCGCCGAACACCGGGTCGAAACCGGCGGTCGCCACTTCGGCCAGCGCGCTTTCTTCGGCAACCAGGTGCATCTCCAGAGCCGCCAGGCGTTTCTCGAGGTGGCCGAGCTGGATCTTGGCGATCGACTTGATGTGTTCCTCGCCCAGAGCGTGGAAGACAACCACCTCGTCGATGCGGTTGATGAACTCTGGCCGGAAGTAGGTTTTGACTTCGCCCATCACCGCCAGCTTGATCAACTGGTAGTCGTCGCCGGCCATCTGCTGGATCATCTGGCTGCCGAGGTTGGAGGTCATCACCACCACGGTGTTCTTGAAGTCCACGGTCCGCCCCTGCCCGTCGGTCATGCGCCCGTCGTCGAGCACCTGCAGCAGGACGTTGAACACGTCCGGATGCGCTTTTTCGACCTCGTCGAGCAGGATCACGCAGATCGGAAGAGCACACGTCTGAACTCCAGTCACCTGAAGCTATCT
>CAZHFS010000482.1:0-2390 GCA_964531885.1 uncultured Propionivibrio sp. | reverse complement strand
GGGGCGCGAATTTAATGGAAAAGTGTCGATCTGTAAACCCTGTGTAACGATCGTGCACCGATCTGTGACGATCCGGATGGGATCGTGCAAGCCCTCTGCGTGGGGGGCAGGACGGGGAGTCAGGCGTGGCTGGCGAGCAGGGCGCGGGCGGCGGTAACGCCGCTGCGCACAGCGCCTTCGAGCGTCGCCGGGTAGTCGGCGCAGACGTAATCGCCCACCAGCCAGAGCCGGGGGTCGGGGGTGTGCGGCGCGGGGCGCGGCAGGTTGGGGTGACAGGCAAAGGTGGCGCGCCGCTCACGGATGCTGCGTACCCACAGAGGGCGAGGAAGGGGGCGGCCGAGGGTGGCTTCGAGTTCGTCGTGCAGGAGGGCAGCGAGCGCTGGGTCGTCCAGGTCGTCCCAGGCGCCTTGAGCGCTTAGCACGAAGGCCAGGCGGCCCGGGGTGCCGAGCAGCGCACCGCGGTCGAAGACCCATTGGCCGATCCCCTGGCCGCTGGCGTGCCCGAGCGCGCCGGGCAGGCCGAGCAGGGGCGCGGGCAAGCCGAGGTCGGGCGGGTAGTCGGCATACAGGGTGCCGATGGGCTCGTAGGCATACTGCCCAAGCTGGTCAGCCAGCGGTGCGGTCTGCGGCTGCGTGGCAAGCAGTTTTGCGGCGTGTTGCGGGGCCACGGCAAGGATGATCCGGTCGAATTCGTTGCTGTCCAGCAGGGCGGGCAGGTTGTCGACCCGGCAGCCAGTGCGGATTTCGCCGCCGTGTCGGCAAACGAAGTCGGCTGCCGGTTCGGGAAAAAGCCGGCCAAGGTCGACGGTGGGCAGGAGCAGGTCGGTGTCGGTGCGCCTGCCACCCAAACTGTCGCGCAGGACATTGGCGAAGATCTGTGCGGAGGCCTGTCGCGGGTCGGTATTGAGGGCGGCGAGGCAGAGTGCTTCCCAGAGCCCTTTGCGCAGCGGGCCGTGCTGGCCGTGGGCGTCGAGCAGTTCGGCCACGCTGCAATCGGGGGTGACGCGGTAGCGGTTTTTCTGGAGGGAAAGCGCCAGGCGGCTGGCGGCGAGTTTTTCCTTGAGGGTGCAGCCGCGCGCGCTGCAGAGCCCGGCCGCCAGATGCAGGGGGGCGGGCAGGCGTGGCAGGGCAAGGCGCAGGCCGGCGGCGGGATAGTCCAGGGTGAGGGGGGCGCGGTGCAGCAACGCCTCCGGGGAGGCGCCGACGGTGCGCAGCAGGCGCAGCGTTTCGCGGTAGGCGCCGATCAGGAGGTGCTGGCCGTTGTCGACGATGCGCCCGTCGATCTCGCTTGTGCGGGCACGGCCGCCGAGTTGGCGTCCAGCTTCGAAGACAGTGGGGCGGGCGCCAGCGGTCACCAGTTCGACGGCGGCGGTGAGGCCAGCCCAGCCGGCGCCGACGACGGCAACGCGTAACGGGTGGCCCTTGGCGGAGTTCATTCTGGAAGGAGCCGTTTAACGACGAAGAACATAACGGTCACGAAGAAATAGCCTCGAAATGCAGATAGATCACATCTCAGGGAAATCGCCCCGGTCGAACAAGCCATTGATTCTCTTCGTACCCTTGGTGAACGGTGTGGTAAATGGATGTTTTTTTGGTTCATCGCCGGATTAGCCGCGAACCCAGGTCAATCCAGCCAGCCAGAGCTTGCGCAGCGGGGTGAGCGAGGTGCGCTGCTTGAGCACCAGGCAACCTTCGGCCTTGATTTCCTCCAGCGTGGCGCGGTAAATCGCGGCCATGATCAGACCCGGCCGTTGCGCCTTGCGGTCGCTGGCCGGCAACTGGGCCATGGCCTGGCTGTAGTACTGCTCGGCGCGTTCGATCTGGAATTCCATCAGGCGGCGGAATTCGTCGGTCTGCCGCGCTTCGTAGAGGTCGTTGATGGTTACCCCGAAGCGCTTGAGTTCGTCGAGCGGCAGGTAGACCCGTCCACGCCGGGCGTCCTCGCCGACGTCGCGGATGATGTTGGTGAGTTGGAAAGCCATCCCCAGGTCGTGCGCGTATTTCTGGGTGCGCCGATCCTCGTAGCCGAAGATTTCCGCAGCGAGCAGGCCGACGACGCTGGCTACGCGGTAGCAATACAGCGACAGCGCGGTGAAGTCGAGGTAGCGCGACTGGGTGAGGTCCATCTCCATGCCGTCGATGATCTCGGAGAGCAGCTCCTGCGGCAGGTTGAAGCGCTCGGTGGCCGGCAGCAAGGCCTGCCCGATGGGGTGTTGCGGGGTGCCGGCATAGATCCGGGCAAGCTCCTGGCGCCACCAGGCGAGCTTGGTGGCGGCCACCTGCGGGTCGTGGCATTCGTCGACGATGTCGTCGATCTCGCGGCAGAAGGCGTACAGCGCGGTGATCGCGCGGCGCCGCTCGGGCGGCAGGAAGAGGAAGCTGTAGTAGAA
>CAZHFS010000481.1:0-2392 GCA_964531885.1 uncultured Propionivibrio sp. | reverse complement strand
TCGGGATGGTCTGCAGGAAGGCGCCGAACTTGCCGACGAAGGCCATCAGGATGGCAAAGCAGGCCGCCCAGGTCATGATCGCCGGGTTGTAGTTCTTGGTGAGCATCACCGCGCCCGTCACTTCGCCGTAGGTGGTCACCGGGGGGCCACCGAACAGGCCGGCAACATTGACTGCCAAGCCGTCGCCGAACAGCGTGCGATGCAGCCCAGGCGACTCGGTGTAATCCTTGCCGGTCACCGAACCGATGGCCAGCACCCCGCCGACGTGCTCGACGATCGGGGCAATGGCCACGGGAATCATGAACAGGATGGCGGCCATGTTGAATTCGGGTTTTCCGAACTCAGGCATGGCGATCCAGGCCGCGTTGGTCACTTTGGAGAAATCGACGATCCCCATGAAGATCGACACGATGTAGCCGACAGTCACGCCGACCAGGATCGGCACCAGCTTGAGCAAGCCACGCGCACGAATGGCGGTCAGCATGGTGGCGAGCAGCGAGATCGTGGCCACGGTGATCGCCGTTTCATAAGGCATCACCTGCTGGTCGCCGGCCTTGCCGGTGGCCATCTGCACCGCCACCTGGGCAAGCCCCAGGCCAATGACCATCACCACCGGCCCGATCACCACCGGCGGCAGCAGGCGATGGATAAAACCAACGCCCCGCCACTTCACCAGCCCGGCAGCGACGTAGTAGAAAAAGCTCG
This sequence comes from uncultured Propionivibrio sp., assembly GCA_964531885.1. Lineage (GTDB taxonomy): Bacteria > Pseudomonadota > Gammaproteobacteria > Burkholderiales > Rhodocyclaceae > Propionivibrio. Next base: position 1,687 of record CAZHFS010000481.1, on the reverse strand, counting down.
CAGACGCCAAGGCACCGAACGTTGCCGGCATGCCCCAGGTCTGCACCGAATAGATCACCGGCGCGATGAAGGCAAAACTCGAACCCAGGTAGATTGGCACCTGACGCTTGGTACAGGCCTGGAAAATGAGGGTACCGATACCGGCGCCAAGCAGTGCCAGGCTGGGGTTCAGGCCGGTCAACAACGGCACGAGGACAGTCGCGCCAAAGGCAACGAACAGGATTTGCGCACCGGAAAGGGCGGTGCGCCAGGTGGGTTCAGGGCTTGTATTCATGGCTCTCCTTGTCGTAAATACTGGCTAAAAAAAAGAGCCCGGAGGCTCTTTTTCCCGTTTATTTGGTTCCGAAAATCTTGTCGCCGGCGTCGCCCAGGCCAGGCATGATGTAACCGATCTCGTTGAGGTGGCTGTCGATGGCCGCGGTATAGATATCGACATCCGGATGCGCCTCCTGCATGGCCTTGATCCCCTCCGGCGCGGCCACCATGACCAGCGCACGCACCTGCTTGCAGCCGTTGCGCTTGAGCATATCGACCGTGGCGATCAGCGAGCCGCCAGTGGCCAGCATCGGATCGACGATCAGCGCCATGCGCTCGTCGAGCTGGCCGACGAAGCGCTCGAAATACGGCTCGGGAGCCAGCGTCTCGTGGTTGCGGGCAATGCCGACCACGCTCACCTTGGCGCTCGGGATAAGGTCGAGCACGCCATCGAGCATGCCGAGGCCGGCGCGCAGAATGGGCACCACGGTCACTTTCTTGCCCTTGATCTGATCGATTTCGACCGGACCGGCCCACCCTTCGATCGTGCAGCGCTCGAGTTCGAAATCGCGGCACGCTTCATAGGTCAGCAGACGGGCCAGTTCGGCCGTCAGTTCGCGGAATTTTTTGGTACTGATGTCGACCTCGCGCAGCAGGCCGATTTTGTGCTTGACGAGAGGGTGACGTACCTCGACGACGGACATGATGCTCTCCGAAAAAGGGAATCCGGTTAAACCTGCCAATTGTACCGTAAAACCCTTCTCAATGTACGAAATGAGCTTTCTCATTCTTGCAATGCTCGTTTCCGAGCAACTCCCATGTCAAACGCGTGCCGCTCGGCTATACTCGGCGATTTTTTGGCGCATTCTGCATTCAGCATACGACAATCATCATGACCATCGCTCAACGACTCACTGCTCTGATCGCCAGCTCCATCGCCATCCTCTTCCTGCTCTCGGGCACCCTATACATTGAAATGCGCAAGGTGTACGACGCCGCCAACTACGGCAATACCGACTCCATTCCCAGCCTCAAACTCATCAACGACGCCAACGGCACCTTTCTCCGCCTGCGCAGCGACGTCTACGCCCACGTCGTCGCCACCGATCCGCGCGCCAAGATCGAGATCGAAAAACAAATTTCTGCCGGCTTCAAGGCCATGGCCGATACCTTCAGCAAATACGACAAATATATCGACGACGACGAGGATCGCCGCCTCACCGCCAGCCTCAAGGAAAAACTGGTCCGCTACCAGAACGATCTCGAAGTCATTCTCGTCCCCTCGCGCAACTACATGACCGAAGATGCGATGCGCGAGATCATGAACGCACGCCCAACCGGCATCGCCCTGAGCGAACTGTTCGAAAAGATCGCTGATTACAACGAAGCCGCTGGCAAGAAACAGGCCGAAATTGCTGCAGGCGAGATTCGC
>CAZHFS010000480.1:0-2411 GCA_964531885.1 uncultured Propionivibrio sp. | reverse complement strand
TGTCCCAATCGCGCTTGCGTTCCTGGAGGTCAGGCTGGAAGTGCGCCATGTAGGAACCGGCGCTCTGTGTTGCCCGCGCCGCCTTCATCTGGGCCTTGGTTCGCGCCGACTCATAGTCGAGTGAGACGGCCCCCATGGTGATCAGGAAGGGACACGGCATGGACAAGGCGAGCTGGTAGGGATCTCCGATCATGTAGTTCATGCCGGAAAGACGGAAGAAACGCGGATACTGGCGCACCGAGAACAGTTGAAGGACGGACTCATCGCCACCGGCCTTGCGGAAGCGGATATCCCCGTCTCCCACGCGGGAAGCGACCTCCAGATCAGAGAGTTGGTCGCGCAGTGGCAGATTCTCGTTCCATTCAATGGGACGCGAGGTACCGCCTGCAAACAGGCGGTTGTGATCGAAAAAATCAGCCGTGAAGTTCATGAGATCGCCGGGACCCCAATCGTGTCCCGGCAGATGAGCAGACTTGAGCGTCGCGTGAACGCTTTCTCGGATGCGTAGTGCCTCGTCGACATCTGCCGGCGATTCGGGATCGAGAGGCAAGGTAATCGCGATGACCGAACGAAAATCCCGCAGCAGATAGGTCTGGTGGCCGAAGATGGACTGGCCAATGCCCTTCAGGTAGTGGTCGATGCGGCGACGTGCGAGGAGTCGGAAGATGTTCCCATGACGACGTTCATCAGAATCTGCTTCATCGATCGACGCCGAAGAGGGCAAGAGGTTGGCCTGGGCCCGGAGCAATGGGAGGATATGGGGACTTCCATAAAGGGAAATCTGTATCCCCGTCCCCGGCGGGCAGGAGACGAAGAGGCTGGCAAGAACTTTTTCCATTTCATCGCTGGCGCCGGTCTGAGGCAGGGTCTCGATACAAAAGCCAATGGCGTGCTCTTCCCTCTCGCCAAAGCCGCCCTGATCCAGGACAAACAGCCGGGCATCCTCCTGCCACGCCAGGTAGGGAAGAATCCCGGTGAGGCGCGGCATCTGCGAAATTTCCCGCAATAGTTGCCGAGGTAAATGATCGGCCTCTGCCGTTCGTTCCGGCAGGAAAGCAGCGCGAAGTGCATCGAACCACCCCATCAGCCCCCCTCCCCGACAGCGGGTGGACTCTCACCTCCTTGCTGAGGAAACATTGCATTGGGCGATACGGCAGGATTGCTCCGCTCCATCCGCAACGCTGGCCGTTCGCTGGCATTGGGTGCCGCAGGCGTAAAGACTTTCGGCGGTACGACGGGCCGGTAACCTTCGCTGGCCTTGCGCCGCGAATACTCGACCTGCCAGCGCCCAGGATCGACGACGAGATAGAAGTACGACTGGTCGTGCAGCACCTCCTCGTCGTCCTCCCAGGGCGCAAGCCACACGCGCCGAACTTTCTGGGCGCTGCGGATTGGCTCGCCTGAAAGCTGTGCCTGATGCGTAATCTTTGGTGCTGCCGACTCGCCCTTGGCGGCTTCCGTTGGTGGCCGCTGGCCGGGTAGATTATTCTGTACGGCGTTCGCATAGACCCCGGAGAGCGATGCGCAGGAAATGCCATCCGGCGCCTTGCAGGAAAACTTCCCCTGCCCATCGAGTCCCGACATCGTGCCTGCGCATCCGGCCAGAGAAAGCAATAACGGGCTCACAAGCCAGTACTTGATTCTCATGGCCGATTCTCGGCAAGCCATTGTTCAATACGATCACCAGGAGCCGCGCCGGACAACAGGCGTCCATCGGCGGAAACCATGGTCGGAGTTCCCTGGATCCCCAACCGCTGAGCCAGCTGGATGTTCCGTTGAATCGGGTTCTCACATTTCCGGCTCGCCGGGGCCTTGCCAGACCTCAAGAGATCGGACCAGGCGCGAGCGCGGTCCGGGGCGCACCAAACAGCGATGGACTTGTCCACGGCTTCGGGGTGCAAGCCTTCAAGGGGATAGGGAAAGGTATAGATGGTGACATTGCTCAGCTTGTCGAGCTCGGCTTCGAGCCGCTTGCAGTAAGGGCAGTCCGGGTCGGAGAACAGCGCCAGCACACGTTCACCATTGCCGCGCACGGTTTTGATGGCATCCCCCAGCGGCAACTGGCCGAAATCGATACGTTGCTGCTTTTCCATGCGTTCAGCTGTCAGGTCGCGCTGTGTCTTCATGTCGAAGAGATGACCGAAGACGAAATAGCGCCCCGTTGCGTCCGTATAGGCCGTGTTTTTGCCCATCGTCACCTCAAAGAGGGCTGGAATCTCGGAGGTCTGGACGCGCTCGATCCGAGTTGCTGGATACATGTCCTTGAGACGTTTTTCCATGCTATCAAGGCCGTCATCGGCCTGCGCTGTCATCGACAGCATCAATGCCATCAGTACGGACAGCCATTGGAGAGGTGGTCGATTTAACTGCATGGGTCACTCCTTGTAGGGTTCTATGGATTTCTTCTGAAC
>CAZHFS010000479.1:0-2455 GCA_964531885.1 uncultured Propionivibrio sp. | reverse complement strand
ATACGATCCTCTCGCACCTTCGTTCCCCGCAAACCATCCTCTCAATCGGAAAAGAGCGTCTTCTCGTCGCCGAACAGGGACGCGGACGGATTCTCGAAGTGAAGCGAACGCCCCATGCCAAGCAATAGATCAATTATTCCTAGCCGACACGTGTTTTCCCCCTCCCGATCCGGCGAGCAAGCGATCGACCTGAAGAGCCATCTACGCTTCACGGCCGGCAGCCTTCTCGTCTTGATGGGCCTGTATTCGCTGTTGCGCGTGGCGCTGCTAGTCTATAACCGCGAGCAGACGGGAGGCGCCACGGTCGCCGTCCTCGCCGAAGCCTTTTTCAACGGCTTGCGTTTCGACCTGCGGCTCGCCGTCTGGGCCTGCCTGCCGTTGCTGCTTGCATTACCGAGCCTCCGGGCCATCTCGGCACGCGCGTTCTTCCGCCACTGGCTCACCGTATTTGCCAGCCTGACCCTGTTTCTCGGTATCGTCGAACTCGATTTCTATCGCGAGTTCAACCAGCGCCTCAACAGTCTAGTATTTCAGTACATGAAGGAAGATCCGAAGACGGTATTGAGCATGGTCTGGTACGGATTTCCGGTCGTGCGCTACCTCCTGGCTTGGGGCGCCGCATCTTATATGCTGGCATGGACCTTCCGGAAGCTGGATCTCGTCACCCGTCCCGGGAGCAACCGGATCAGCGCGACTCATCCGGCATGGCGGAAGCGATCCGCCCAGGTCGCTACCTTCATTCTCTGCAGTTTACTCGCTGTTGTTGCTGCGCGTGGCACCTTGCGCCAGGGGCCGCCCTTACGCTGGGGCGACGCCTTTACCACGGATTCGACGTTTGCCAACCAATTGGGCTTGAACGGCACGCTGATGCTGGTTTCCGCCGCGAAAGCCCAGATGTCGGATCAGCGGGGCAATATATGGAAAAGCTCGCTCCCGCCCGACCGCGCACTTGCCGTCGTCCGCCAAATGCTGCTCACCGACAGCGACACCCCGCTGCAGCAGGATCAGCTTCCCATCCTGCGCAACTACGTTCCCCCTGCTCAAACGACGTTGCCAATCCGGAATGTCGTGGTGATCCTCATGGAGAGTTTTTCCGGCCGTTACGTGGGCGTCCTCGGCGGGCAGGGCAACATCACCCCGTACTTCGATAAGCTCGCGGCAGAGGGCTTGCTGTTCACGCGATTTTTTGCCAACGGAACGCACACGCACCAGGGAACATTCGCCACCCTGGCCTGTTTCCCGAACCTGCCGGGCTTTGAATACCTGATGCAAACCCCGGAGGGCAGCAACGACCTTTCCGGGCTGCCCCAGTTGCTGGGGCAGCGGAAAATGGACAATCTGTATGTTTACAACGGCGATTTTGCGTGGGACAACCAGTCCGGTTTTTTTGGGAGACAGGGCGTCACCAAGTTCATCGGGCGATTCGACTACAAGAACCCTGTGGTTTCCGACCCGACCTGGGGTGTTTCGGACCAGGACATGTTTGACCGCGCCGCAGAGGAACTGGGAAAGCAAAGCGCGGCAAAGCCTTTCTACGCGATCCTGCAGACGCTGTCGAACCACACACCGTATGCTTTGCCCGAGAGATTGCCGGTCGACCCCGTGACGGGTCACGGTTCGCTGGACCCGCATCTCACCGCAATGCGTTATTCCGACTGGGCGCTTGGCCAGTTCTTCGAGAAGATCCGTAACGCCCCTTACTACAGAGAGACGTTGTTCGTTATTGTCGGCGACCACGGTTTCGGCGGAGGAGAGCAACTGACCGAGATGAATCTCGCGCGCTTCAACGTCCCCCTGCTGCTTATCGCCCCCGGCATCCAGGAAAAATTCGGGAAGACGAGGGACACGGTGGGAACGCAGGTCGATGTAGCTCCCACCATCGTGGGACGACTGGGCGGCGATGTCCGTCATCAATGCTGGGGGCGCGATTTGTTGACCCTGCCCGAGGGCGACCCCGGTTTCGGGATCATCAAGCCGTCGGGGAACGACCAGACGGTTGCCATCATCAATGGCGACAAAATCGTCGTGCAGTCAAAGTCGAAAGCCTTGAAGATCTATCGATACCAACTCTGGACGAGTCCTCGCGCCGATGAGCTGACAAACGACAGCGAGGAAGGTGCCTTGAAGGAAAAGCTCGATGCGTTCATCCAGGTGGCGACACAAAGTTTGCTGAACAATACGACCGGCTTAAGCATCAAACGTCGCTCGGGAGACACTATACGAGAGGCGCCCTGACTTGCAGAGCTCAGTCGTCTTTCGTTCCCCAAAATGCCTGCAGGTTACGTGGGTTTCATCTTCGAGGGACTACAATCAGCCAATTTACGGCCGCTGGGGTGGTGGCAACCCAATGACCATTGAGGCCGAGAAGCACGTTTAGGTAATTCGGCAGGTTCCGAAGTACACCGGCCACTCGACTGACGGCTCTATGAAGTGGCCAAATGTCGGGTGTTGGCCG
>CAZHFS010000478.1:0-2458 GCA_964531885.1 uncultured Propionivibrio sp. | reverse complement strand
CCTGCTCTCGGAGCAGGTGGCAGCGCTACTTTATGGTGAGTCGGTCGATCCACGTCTTGCCTGGTTTGCACCCGACCGTGCGCCGATCCGGGCTCTGACACGTGAGGCGGCGATCGACAAGGCAGTGCGGCATCAGGTCAGTGCCGCTTACCAGCACGGGTTCACACCGGCCAAAGGGCCGCAACTTGAGCAGATCAAACGGATGTGCCGTGAAGAACTAGAACGTCTGCACGATAGCGTCGGTGCCCTCGATTGGGGGATTCCGCCCGAAATGCTCGATATGTACCGCTACGGGCATGCCGTGATGCGCTAGCCCCTAGTCGCGTCTTGCATGTCACGCTAGCGCAAGAGCATACAGGGTGTGACTAGTGGCAGGCGTTCAGGCCACCGTGCGCGTAGCACAGCTACGCTATCATGGAAGGCTGCCGGCAGTTCGTTACCCTGTTGCGAATTATGGTGGCAGGGTGCATCAATGGCCAGCGCCGTCAGACCGGCGTTTTCTGCGGCCAGTGCGAGGTCGGTCCCGTAGAGGTGGAAGCCGAGCGCCGGATCGGGTCTCAGGCGCGTTTGGCGTGGCATGGCTAGCACGATTTCATCGAGGCTGGACACTGGCGCAGGAAGGGGGGCAGTTTCGTCAAGAACGGCGTCGCGGTCAGCGACGCGTCCAGCGCGCAGGATGCCTTGTGATCCTCCGTGCACACCATAAACGCCCATGACCCCAACCCGGTCGCCTGTCATCTCACGCGCCAGGGCGTATTGTGACCACAAGCGGGCGAACCACCCGCGCGGCAGATAGATGTCCTGATGGGCCAGAACGACCAGTTCGTGGCTGGCTTGGGCGAGCACTGTTTCAAGTCCCTCAGCCAGGCTCCTTGCGTCTTTTACGGTGATGACTTCATGTGTGTCGTTCTGAAGGTCGGGTGAGGCAAGGAGATTGTCTGCAAGAACGTCGGCATCGTTGGTGCACACGCCAAGTGTGACAGGCGGCACGATGCCCGCAGGGAGTTCGGGCAGTGGGCGTGCAGTGACGACGTAAGTGAGCGTCTGGCTGCGAGCCAGGCAGGTTGGCAGGCCGAGGCGCTGGTGCTCGGCCAGGGACGGGAGCGTTGCAAGCCAGGTGTCCGGCAGTGGATGGATGCGGCGGTCGGCGAAGTGAGGTAGGAAACCCGCATCGAGCAGGGCTCGCACGCATTGCGGCGCGGTCAGGCCGCGGGCCGGTTCGCCGCGCAGCAGGCGGTCGAGTTGCGACCAGTGTTGCGCGTTCTGTACCGCGGCGAGGAGTTTTCCTCGTGGCCGGAGCAAGGGGCGCAGAATGGCGAGCCGCGCCGGATCTGCGAGAGTGCGTTCCCCGATGATGATCGCATCCAGGCTGGCTGGTGGTATTTGGTGTGCCGCCTCGCTCAGCTCTCCTGTCAGGAGCAGGGTGTAGTGCTCGGGCGGAGATGCGTGCGCTTCGGCCAACCCCAGAACTTTGCATGCCGGGAGGATGTGCCTCAGTACTTCGGCGAATGCGCTGCTGGGGCTATCGACGTCGAGGATGTCGAGCGCTTCAGTCGGGGCAGAGGAGATTGCTTGGATTGCTTGGACGAGGCGCAGGTCGGCATCGTGGTAGAACTCGTCCGGAAAAAGGGTGGCCGCGCGGCTCATGCCTGCGGTCCTTCGGCAGCATCCCAGGGGCGTTGCAGGGCATTCGCCGCACGTTCGATTTCAGATTCCTGCAGGTAGCGCTTGCGCAGGATGACGCGCATGGCCTCAACGGCGCGCGGCGTTCTCAGCAGGTCGGGAAGCGGCGTACCGGCATCGTGCAGCTCGTGGCCGAAGGGCGAGAGGTCGAATTCGGTTCCAAGGCGGTCGAAGCGTGCCTCGAGCCAGCCAAGGTACCAGTACCAGTCGGTGTAGTAGAGCCAGCTGTTTTCGTTGAAAGCCCGCACGTGCGTTGGATCCTGCCAGGCGCCGAGCGAGAGTTCGTAGGGTACCTGGATATGGAAGGTGCCGCCCGGCTTGATGAGGCGCAGGCAGTTGGTCATTGCCGTCTTAAGGTCGGGAATGTGTTCGAGGACGTCGTTGGCGAAGATTGCCTCGAACTGGTTGTCCTGCAAGGCAAATGTGCCGAAACGAGTGCTGTCCAGCCGGCTGCCGATGATGTCGGGGCAGGCGATGTCGAGCACTACATCCGGACGGAATGTGGTGTCGATGTCTGCGTTCAGGCAAATGGCGCGCCAGTCCTTTCCGCTCCCAAGATTGAGATAGGCTGGCAACGCGGGGGCAGGCGGCGGCGCCGGGAGGTCGAGCGCGGCAGCAAGGATCGAGGTTTCGTTTTGTTTGCTGAAGGCTTCGAAGCCGCGGCGAGCGAGCGTGGCGCGTGCGCCAGCATCCGCGACGAGGGTGCAGCAGGCGTCGATCAGGTTCTCGTAGGGCACCGCGCAGAGTGCGTCGGCCAGTTCCGAGGGGAGGGTTG
>CAZHFS010000477.1:0-2461 GCA_964531885.1 uncultured Propionivibrio sp. | reverse complement strand
CGCCAGCGCGACCTGGCTCATCAACTGATTACCGCCATCCCCGGCGTCAGTTGCGTCAAGCCCAAGGCGACGCTTTACATGTTCCCGCACCTTGATCCCAAGGTTTACCCGATCAAGGACGACCAGCAGTTCATTTCCGAACTGCTTCAGGAAGAAAAAGTGCTGCTGGTGCAAGGCACTGGCTTCAACTGGCCGCATCCGGATCATTTCCGCCTGGTTTTCCTGCCGCATGAAGATGATTTGCGCGAGGCAATCACGCGCGTGGCACGTTTCCTCGAGGGTTATCGCAAACGTCATGGTTACAGCAGCTGACTTCCAAGTTGTCGCCGTCACTGACGATTCCGGCTTGCTGATCGAGGCACCGCTGCTCACTCAAGCCGAGCCCGTGCACCGCCAGTTACGCACGCAGTTGCCGCAAGCGTATGCGGAGCGTATGGCCGTGGTCTTTGCCAATGGCGGGCGCATGGCGGTGTGTATTGCCGATGGGCAGGTGGTGTGTGTGGCCGTCTGGCGTTTGCTGGAAAAGGCAGAAGGTAGTCGTCTATTTGTCGATGATCTGGTCAGCGATCATTCGACGCGTTCCAAGGGGGCTGGGCGGTTCATGCTCCGCTGGTTGGAAGAAAAGGCCCACGCGCTTTCGTGTTGCGCGTTGGCACTCGATTCCGGTGTGCAGCGCCATGGTGCGCATCGGTTTTATTTTCGCGAGGGGATGAACATCTCCGCGTATAGCTTTAGGAAACTGATTAAATGAAAGCGATCAACGTTGGTCTTGTGGGGCTCGGCACTGTCGGTGGGGGTACGTTTGCGGTTCTGCAGCGCAATGCTGAAGAGATTACCCGTCGCGCAGGCCGCCCGATTCAGGTCAGCGTCGTCGCCAGTCGGAACCTCGAACGTGTCCGCCAGGTCACCGCAGGCGCCTGTCGGGTGACCGACAATGTTTTTTCCGTGGTGGATGATCCGGAAGTCGATATCGTTGTTGAACTGATCGGTGGCGATACCGTGGCACGCGAGCTTGTCCTCAAAGCGATTGAGAACGGCAAGCATGTGGTGACCGCCAACAAGGCTTTGCTTGCCAAGCACGGCAACGAAATCTTCGCCGCAGCCCAGAAGAAGGGGGTTATGGTGGCTTTCGAAGCGGCCGTGGCTGGCGGTATTCCGATCATCAAGGCTCTGCGCGAGGGACTGACGGCCAACCGGATTGAATGGATTGCCGGGATCATCAACGGCACGACCAACTTCATTCTCTCGGAAATGCGTGGCAAGGGGCTGCCCTTCGCCGATGTGCTTAAGGAGGCGCAGCGTCTGGGCTATGCCGAAGCCGATCCAACCTTCGATGTGGAAGGCATCGATGCGGCGCACAAACTCTCGATCATGAGTGCGATCGCCTTTGGTACGCCAATGAGCTTCGACAAGGCGTATGTTGAGGGAATATCCAGGCTGGACGCCATGGACATCAAATATGCCGAACAGCTTGGCTATCGCATCAAGCTTCTGGGCATCACCAAGCGAACTCCCGAAGGAGTCGAGCTGCGCGTCCATCCGACGCTGATTCCCGCCAAGCGGCTGATTGCCAATGTCGAAGGGGCGATGAATGCCGTGCTCGTCAAAGCCGATGCGGTCGGTGCGACGATGTATTACGGAAAGGGGGCAGGCGCGGAGCCGACGGCGTCATCCGTGATTGCCGATCTTGTGGATGTGACCCGCATGCATACCGCCGACCCCGAGCATCGTGTGCCGCATCTCGCCTTCCAGCCGGATGCGATGGTTGATCTGCCGATCCTGCCGCTGGCTGAGGTCGTCAGCAGCTACTATCTGCGCTTGCGGGTTGAGGATAAGCCGGGCGTGCTTGCCGATATCACGCGCATCCTGGCCGATCAGCAGATTTCGATCGACGCCATGATTCAACGCGAGCCTGAAGAGGGTGAAGAGCAGACCGACATCATCTTCCTGACGCACGAGACGCGCGAAAAGAATGTGGATGCTGCAATCAGCAAAATCGAAGCGCTTCCAGCGGTTAAAGGCAAGCTGATACGCCTGCGCCTCGAAGGCTTGATGTGAGCGCGGTGAGGCGCTTTGCGGCGATCGGGGTCGTTACCCTGCTTGTTGCCTGCGCCTCGCCACCTGATGTTCTCCTGACGTATGCCGCGCAAGGGGTGGTGATCCAGGCCGAGCGCTTGGTGTCCTCATTGCTTGATGAAACGGCTGAACGCCTGCCCTATGGTGGACCAGCAATCGAAGCACCGCTGCGGCGGATGCAAGTCCGTTTCCCGGCATTACGGGCAGCCCTCGAAGCCGGCACGATCGGTCTGACTGAGGACGGCGACGTGGCGATTCCAGATCCGGCCAGATCGACCCCCGAATTGCGCGAACTGGTGCGGATCGAGAACCGGGACCGGGCCTTTTTTTAGGTTCATCGCGCCTTGCCGGGGAACGCAGCCTTGATCTTCAGAAAGAAATAGGC
>CAZHFS010000476.1:0-2469 GCA_964531885.1 uncultured Propionivibrio sp. | reverse complement strand
GTCCAGGACGAGCGGGTTCGGCGGTTTTTCTGGTGTGACGACCGCTTGTGTGTCTTTGTCGCGCCGGGCCATCCGTTTGCCGGGCGTGCGGCCAGCATCGACGAACTGCGTACGGCACCGTGGGTCCTGCGCGAGAAGGGATCGGGCACCCGCGAGGTATTCGACCGGGCCCTGGCCAATGCCGGGTTGCAGCCGACCGTAGCATATGAACTCGAGCAGCCCGAGGCGATCCGCCAATCCGTACAGGCCGGGCTGGGCATCGGCTGCCTGCCCTGGCTGGAATTGCGCGGCGCCTTCCAGGCCGGGTGGCTGGCGCCGGTCGAAACGCCCTTTCTGAATCTCGAGCGACGTATCCAGGTGGTCATGCATCGCGACAAGCATTTGAGTCCCGGCATCCGCGCGGTGCTTGCCCTGTGCGGGGTGGATGGGGTGTGACGCGCACGCAATGACTGCACTCGCAACAGGGTTTTCATCAGGCCAAGTGATTTAATTCATCTGTTTAATCTGTTTTACGATTGAATTGGGGCGTCATACGATGCGTGAGCAGGCTCGGCGGTTCGGCCGGGCCAAGGACCATCTGACAGAGAGCGCCCATCATGAACCTGACCCGTTTCCCGCGCGTCCGCCTGACGCATGCCCCGACCCCGCTCGAATACCTGCCGAACCTGAGCCGTCTGCTCGGCGGGCCGGAGATCTACATTAAGCGCGACGATTGCACCGGTTTGGCGACCGGCGGCAACAAGACGCGCAAACTCGAATTCCTGCTTGGCGAAGCGCTGGCACAGCAGGCGACCTGTCTTGTCACCCATGGCGCCACGCAATCGAACCACGTTCGCCAGACCATCGCGGCAGCCTGCAAATTCGGCCTCGGGGCAACTGCTCTCCTTGAAGAGCGGGTGGATGATGGCAGCCCTGACTATTACGGAAGCGGCAACGTGCTGCTCGACCGGATGTTCGGCGCCCAGATCGAGGTGCGCCCGGCCGGACAGAACCTCAATGAGGAAATCGTCCAGGTTGGCGAGCGCCTGCGGGCCAAAGGCGAGCGCCCCTACATGATTCCCGGGGGCGGCTCGAACCCGGTGGGTGCGCTCGGCTACGTCGTGTGCGCGCAGGAAATCGTCAGCCAGGCCAACGCCATCGACCTGCCGATCGACTGCGTGGTGCATGCCACGGGCAGTACCGGTACGCAGGCAGGCTTGATCGCCGGTCTGGAAGGGCAGAACGCCCACATCCCGGTGCTCGGGATCAGCGTGCGCATGCCGCGCGACAAGCAGGAAGAAAACGTCTATCGCCTGGCGGCGCAGACCTGGTCGCTCCTCGGTTTGCGCGGCGAACTGCCGCGCGAGACCGTGGTGGCCAATTCAGATTACGTTGGCGCTGGCTATGGCCGGCCAACGTCCAGCATGGTCGAGGCGGTGACGTTGCTTGCCCAGAGCGAAGGCATCCTGCTCGATCCGGTGTACTCGGGCAAGGGCATGGCCGGCCTGATCGACCTGATCCGTAAGGGGACGTTCAAGAAAGGTCAGAACGTGGTGTTTGTGCATACCGGGGGCGCCGTGGCGCTGTTCGGCTACCGCGATGCCTTCGGTTTTGCAAATGGCCTGCCACATCCCTGATGTCTCTTGCAGGCCCGCACAGGGTGCGGGCCCACTGATTTAACCCTGTCTTATTCCTGTTTTCAGGGTTGGCGCCTGTCCCGGGCGCCATTTTTTTACATGCCTAACCCTTCGGCGGCGCCGAGCAGGGTGGCGACACCCAGTACGGCAAAGATGCAGGCCGCGATACGATGCACGAGGCGTACCGGCAGGCGACCGGCGAGCTTGTCGCCGAGCAGCACGGCGGGGGTGTTGGCGATCATCATGCCCAGCGTGGTGCCCGCGACGACGGCGACAAAGGTCTGGTACTGCGCGGCGAGGGCAACCGTGGCGACCTGCGTTTTGTCGCCCATTTCGGCGAGGAAGAAGGCGATCAGCGTGGTGCCGAAAACTCCGAAGCGGGCAAATTTGGCTTCGCTCTCGTCGAACTTGTCCGGGATCAAGGTCCATGCCGCCATGCCGAGGAAGGACAGGCCAAGCACCCAGCGCATCGTTTCGGGCGCGACCTGCGAGGTGATCCAGGTGCCGAGGGCGCCGGCAAAGGCGTGGTTGGCGATCGTCGCGGCGAGGATGCCGGCGTTGATCGGCCAGGGCTTGCGGAATTTGGCGGCGAGGATGAAGGCGAGCAGTTGCGTCTTGTCGCCGATTTCGGCGAGGGCGACGATGCCCGTGGAGATCAGGAAGGCTTCCATGCAAGTCTCTTGGCCGGAGATGAAGGACGATTGACCACGCCATCTCTCCGGCCAGACAGGAGGTGGCATGGTCAAAGGTCTGGCCAAGTTCGGGAACCGCGGACGCCATGGCCGGAAGGCCAAGTCTGTTGACGTCCGCCCCTTTCAGGAAGGGCGGCTACTCCCCAGTGACGGGCGCGATT
>CAZHFS010000475.1:0-2470 GCA_964531885.1 uncultured Propionivibrio sp. | reverse complement strand
GTACTGGATTGCCGATGCACAGCCCCCACCAACGTCTGCCCCGCCAGGGCCTCATTCTGCTCGCCTTGCTGTCACTGGGCTGGGGGCTGAACTGGGCGGTGATGAAGGTGGTGATCAGCGAGGTGCCGCCGCTCTATTTCCGCGCGGTGTGCCTGATCGTCGGTGGCCTCGGCCTGCTGGCGCTGGCCCGCCTGACCGGTGGCGCGGTGCGCGTGCCGACCGGGCAGTGGGGGCGGCTGGCCCTGCTCTCGCTGTGCAACATCGTCGGCTGGAATGTGTTTGCCATCTACGGCGTGGCGCTGCTGCCTTCGGGGCGGGCGGCGCTGCTCGGTTACACCATGCCGCTGTGGGGCGCGCTGCTCTCGGTGTGGCTGCTTGGCGAGAAGGTGACCGTGCGCCGGCTCATCAGCCTCGGGCTGGGCCTCGCGGGCATCGTCGCGCTGCTGGGCGGGAGCGTGGATGGCATGCTGGCGGCGCCGCTCGGCGTGGCGTGCATGATCGTCGCGGCGTGGAGCTGGGCGCTCGGCATCGTGCTTTTGAAACGCCTGCCGGTGACGCTGCCGACCACGGCGCTGACCGGCTGGCTGATGCTCATCGGCGGGTTGCCCATCCTCTGCGCGGCGGTGCCGCTGGAGACGGCGCGCCTCGCCTGGCCGAGTTTCTGGCCGGCGTTTGGCCTCGTTTACAACGTCTTCATCGCCTTCATGTTCTGCTACTGGGCCTGGAACCGGATCGTGCTGATGGTGCCGGTGGCGGTCTCGTCGCTCAGCTCGCTCAGCGCCCCACTGGTGGGCGTACTCGGCGGGGTGGTGCTGCTCGGCGAGCCGTTTGGCACGCAGGAAGCGCTGGCCGTGCTGCTCATCCTCTCGGCGGTGGCTACGGTGACGACTCGGCGCTAGCGCGGGGTGCGCGTGCCGTCCCCGCGCAGAGGGCAGGTACGGCGGAGGGTGGGGTGTCTTTGCGCTGGCCGGATAGCTGCCGCGGCCTGCGGTGATTCTGGAATAATGCCATATGGCATGCGCCGCCCGGATTGGCCGGGTGCGCCGATGTCTAAGGGCTTCTGGCGGGTTCGCATCGATGAACGCTCCACTGCAACGTCTCTCCCGCGAGGGCCTGCTCCTGCTGGCTATGCTCTCGCTCGGCTGGGGCCTCAACTGGGTGGTGGTCAAGGTGGCCCTCACCGAGGTGCCGCCGCTCTATTTCCGTGCCGTGAGCCTGCTGTTCGGCGGCATTGGGCTGATGCTCGTGGCGCGGCATTCCGGGGCTTCCTTGCGGGTGCCGCCGGGGCAGTGGGGACGGGTGCTGCTCATTGCCTTGTGCAATACCGTGTTGTGCAATGTGCTGGTGATTTATGGCATATCCCTGCTCCCGGCGGGTCGCGCGGCGCTGCTCAACTACACCATGCCGCTGTGGGGGCTGCTGCTGTCGGTGTGGCTGCTCGGGGAGCGCTTGACCGTGCGCCGGGTCGTGGCCCTGGCCCTGGGGCTGGCGGGGGTGGCCACGCTGCTCGCGGCCAGCCTGGACGGCATGCGGCAGGCGCCGCTCGGCGTGGTCTGCATGCTGGCCGCGGCATGGAGTTGGGCGCTGGGCATTGTGCTCATCAAACGCTTGCCGGTGGATATGCCGCCGACCGTCCTGACCGGCTGGATGCTGCTGCTCGGTGGGTTGCCAGTGCTCGTCGCGGCCGTGCCGCTGGAGTCGGCGCAACTCGTGTGGCCGAGTTTCTGGCCGCTGTTCGGCGTGCTCTACAACGTCTTCATTTCCTGCATGTTGTGCTATTGGGCGTGGACCCGGCTGGTGCTGATGGTGCCGGTCGCCGTGTCGTCGCTGTCCTCGCTGAGCATGCCGCTGGTGGGCGTGCTCAGCGGCGTGGTGCTGCTTGGCGAACCCTTCGGGATTCATGAAGGGCTGGCCGTGCTGCTCATCTTCTCGGCGGTCGGTTCGGTGTTGCCGCGGCGCTGAGTGTTCGGCGGCGCCGGCACCGGAATCCGTGCGCTCAGGTCTTCAGGCGCTCGACGATGTCGCTGACGAAGACTTCCGGATGCAGGCCGACGCCGAGCACGGCGTGGCAGGTCGGGCAGAGAAAGACGCCGCCGGACGCTACGTTCTGGTCGTGGTCCACGATGTCGAGCACTTCAAAGTTGAGCTTGAGCACCGGTGCATTGCATTTCGGGCAGAGGGCGTTGTGCTTCATGATCGGCTCCCGGCAGGGAATCGTTCGGACGGGTGGCGCGGCTGGCCGCGTCAATGCCCGCTTGACCCTCGCGCCAGGCAAGAAATGGCTGAAGGCCTGATTTCATGCTAGACAATCGTGCGTCAGAATCAACGCGCGCCCCCGTCCATCGGGCGGACGGGGGCGGGGTGAGTGCGCGTTACTCCGCCGCGAAACGCGCGGCCAGATAGTCGACCAGGGCCCGCACGCGCTGCGGCACGAAGCGCCGGCTGGGTAGCACGGCATTGAGCGGATAGG
>CAZHFS010000474.1:0-2470 GCA_964531885.1 uncultured Propionivibrio sp. | reverse complement strand
AAGCTGTTGGCGCTGGCGATCGATCTGTTCGGCGGGGTGCAGGAGCCGGTGCGCAAGGAGATCGATGGCCTGCTGGCGACGGTCCAGCTGGAGTTGCCAGCGCTGGAAGAGGCTGCGGCGCAGGGTGGCCAGGGTGTCGAGCTGAGCGGTGCGCACGGGCGCGGCAAGTTCGGCTGCTGCCGTCGGCGTCGGCGCCCGGCAGTCGGCCGCAAAATCGGCCAGAGTGAAGTCGGATTCGTGGCCCACCCCGCTGATTACCGGGATCGTTGAAGCATGGAGGGCGCGGGCCAGGCCTTCGTCGTTGAATTCCCACAGGTCTTCCAGACTGCCGCCACCTCGACAGAGGATCAGCACGTCGCATTCGCCGCGTTCTCCTGCCGTGCGCAGCGCGTCGCTAATCTGGCGTGCTGTGCCGGCGCCCTGAACCGGTGTTGGGTAGAGCACGATGCCCACGTGCGGCGCCCGGCGCTGCAGGGTGGTGATGACATCGCGCAGCGCCGCTGCCTGGGGTGAGGTGATCAGGCCGATGCGCCGAGGAAAGGCGGGCAGCGTCCGTTTGTGTTCTGCGGCAAATAGGCCTTCGGCGGCAAGGCTGGCCTTGCGGCGGAGGAATTCTTCGTAGAGATTGCCGATGCCCGCCTGGCGGGCGGCCTCGACATTGAGCTGGAAATCACCGCGCGCCTCGTAGAGGGTAACCAACACCCGGGCTTCGATCCGCTGCCCGTTGGCGAGGCGCCAGCCGAGCAGCGCGGCGCGATTGCGGTACATCACGCAGCGTACCTGTGCCTGGGCGTCCTTGAGGGTGAAGTAGACGTGCCCTGAGGCCGCATTGGATAGATTCGAAATCTCGCCTGCGACCCAGCACAGCGGGAAGGCGGATTCAAGACGCTCGCGCGCCATCCGGTTGAGCATTGAAATCGGGATGACGGGGGCTTGGCTGGCAAGGCTTGCCGGTGAGTGGATGGGTTCGGACATGCGCCAATTCTACAATTTTGTCAAATGATGCACACCCCGTGCGGGTTTGCAGACAGTCACCGCCGTCAATCCTTGTGGCATCGGTGGCATTTGTTTAAAGCATTGAAATAAAAGAATAATTTGTTTTTGCTGAATTTTGTCGCAAAGTGTTGAGACGCCTTGATCGGTGAGGGTTCGGGCGACTTTTTCGACAGTTGTTCACATTGTTATCCACAGTTTTTGTGGATAGATGGTCGGGGCATGTTTTTGGTTGGGGCTTGTCGCCTGACGCTGCGCACGCTAAAGTTTGCAGCTGAAATAAATTCCGAAGGGATCTGCGTGTACAACATCATCCTGGCGGCCGGTTGGCCGATCTGGCCGCTTCTGTTTGCTTCTATCGTCGCTGTGGCGCTGATTATCGAGCGTCTGGTTGCCCTGCGTCGGGCCAAGGTGCTGCCTGATGGCTTGTTGCAGCGCGTGGTGGCCGAGTTCCGGCAGAACGGTGTTAGCGACGCCCTGGTCATCAAGCTCGAAGCCGAGTCGCCGCTCGGTCGGGTTTTGGCCGCTGGTCTGCGCAATGTCGGCAGTTCTCGCGAGATCATGCGCGAAGCCATCGAGGAAACGGGGGCGGGCGTGGCGCATGAGCTTGAGCGTTACATGACGACCCTGGGCACGATCGCCTCGATCAGCCCTTTGATGGGGCTGCTTGGTACGGTGGTCGGCATGATCGAGATCTTCGGCTCGCAGGCGCCAACCGGCACTAACCCGGTGCAGCTTGCCCACGGGATCTCGGTGGCCCTCTACAACACCGGATTTGGCCTGTTGATCGCGATCCCCGGGATGATTTTCTGGCGACATTTCCGTGCCTTGGTGAACGGCTACGTGATTGAAATGCAGCAGCAGGCCGTGCGCCTCGTCGAAGTGTTGCACGGCGAACGCCGGGCCTAAGGAGCGGGGCATGAATTTCCAACGCGGGCGTGGTTTCGACGAGCCGGAAATCAACCTGATTCCGCTCATCGACGTCTTGCTGGTGATCATCATCTTTCTCATGCTGACCACCACCTACGCCAAGTTTTCAGGCCTTGAGATCAACCTGCCGACGGCCGATTCCAGCAAGCAGACCGAGCAGCCGAACGAGGTCAGCGTGGCGGTAACCGCAACCGGGCAGGTGCTGGTCAACAAGGCGCCGCTGGCGACAGCGGAGGTTCGTTCGATCAGCGAAGCGCTGCGCCGCGCCGCTGGCGACCGTAAGGATCCGTTAATCGTGATCAATGCCGATGCCAAGGCGACACACCAGAGTGTCGTCGATATCATGCAGGCGGCCCAGATGGCCGGTTATCCGCATATATCCTTTGCCACCCAGGCGCCGCGCTGATGGCCGGGCGATGAATTCGTCCGGCATCGCGCAGCGTTTGCCGCGGTTGTGGTTCAGGCGCCGCCTTGCGCCTCAGTTGTATCCTCTGCTGCCCTTGGCGGTGCTGTTCGGAGCGCTCGCCAGCTTGCGTCGCAAGCTTTA
>CAZHFS010000473.1:0-2473 GCA_964531885.1 uncultured Propionivibrio sp. | reverse complement strand
GCAGCGTTAAAACAACGTTCCGCTCGCCACGGCTTACCGGTAGGCCTGATTACCTTGCGAGCTTGAAGCAGCAATTGGTGTTGGTGTGCCGGCGCCAAAGATTTCGATACCCTGATGCGCAAGCTCAATTCCGGCCACTGTGACATCATCCTGGAGCGTTATGAAATCGTCGCCTGCCTGAAATTGATTGGAAAGTCCTACCTGAGCAGCGATATCGCCTATGCCCCGATCCCCGGGAGTACGGGCGAGAGTTTTCATTACCTGATCTCGAAACACTATCGCTATGGGCAGGAGTTGTTGAGTGTTTTGAACACGGGTATCGCCAAGCTCAGACGCGATGGAAAGCTCAAAGAAATGCTGCAAAAGCAGTTCAAGGATTAGCGTTGCTCGATTGCTCGTAAGGCTGGAGTCTTCAAGGATAATTCGTGATCGTTCGGCCAACAAAAAAAGCCGCCCGGCTATCACCAGGCGGCTTTTTTTCGTGCGAACGCGCAGCGCGGCTTAGCGGAGTTCGGCGCGTTCGAAGATCATCTGCGCCTTGGCGCGGTACATGGCCAGGGCATCGACCGGCTGGTTGTGGGCCATCCGCTTGCGGCGCGCTCGGTCGTTCGGAGCGGTATCAGCGGTTCTCAGGCATTGACATCGACGATGAGGCGGCCGCGCACCTGTCCGTCCAGAACTTTGGCCGCCATGGGAATGGCCGCAGCCAGGCTGATCGTTTCCTGGGTGAGCAGGGCCAGTTTGACGCTGTCGAGATCGCGGCCCAAGCGCTGCCACGCCAGTAGGCGTTCGGTGCGCGGGCACATGACGCTATCGATACCAGCGAGAGTCACTCCGCGCAGGATGAACGGCGCGACGCTTGCCGGAAAATCCATGCTTCCAGCAAGTCCGCAAGCGGCCACCACGCCGCGATACTTCATCGTGGCGCAGATGTTGGCCAGCGTCTGGCCGCCAACGACATCGACCGCCCCCGCCCAGCGTTCGCGCCCGAGCGGCTTGCCCGGCGCGGAAAAGGCGGCGCGTTCGAGCACTTCGGTTGCGCCGAGGCGTTTGAGGTAATCGCTCTCTTGCGGGCGTCCGCTCACCGCCACCACGGTGTAACCCAAATTCGACAGCAGCGCGACGGCCACGCTGCCGACCCCGCCGGCTGCTCCGGTAACCACGATCTCGCCCTTGTCCGGGCTGACGCCATGCCGTTCGAGCGCCAGTACGCAGAGCATCGCGGTGTAGCCGGCGGTGCCGATGGCCATCGCCTGCGCCGGGGTGAACTGTGCGGGCAAAGGCACCAGCCAGTCGCCGTTCAGGCGCGCCTTCTGTGCCAGGCCGCCCCAGTGCGTTTCACCGACGCCCCAGCCATTGAGGACCACCTGATCGCCAACGCGGTAGGCGGGATCATCGCTGGCTTCAACCGTGCCGACCAAGTCGATCCCCGGAACCATCGGAAACTTGCGCACGACCGGCGCCCGCCCGGTCAGCGCCAACCCATCCTTATAGTTGAGCGTCGAGTGGCTTACCCGGATGGTCACATTGCCTTCCGGCAATTGCCCTTCGTCAATGTCCTGCAGCGAGGCCAGGTAACCCGCCTCGCTCTTCTCGATCATGATGCCTTTGAACATAAAGTGCTCCTTTATAAAATTAGACCGAACGTCTATTAATCGGTAAAAAAATTACGGGCGACGCAGCCCGGCGAAGAAAGCGGTGGCAAAAATCTGTAACGGCGCCGGATCGCGTTCCAGTTTGGCGCGCATGACCGCGCCTTCCCAGGCGATCCAGAAATACATCGCCGTTTGCGCGCAATCCACGTGCGCGGCGAGTTCGCCCATTGCCTGCGCCTCTGACAGGCAACGTGCCACACGCGCTTGCCAGTCGCCAAAGACAGCCCCAAGTTGTGCCCGGAAGGCCTCGGGCAAGCCTCCCATCTCCTGGCCGAGATTGCCGATCAGGCAGCCGCGCCGGTAATCGTATTTGGCCATTCCCGTCTGGGCATCGTCGATGAAAGCCTGCAGGCGCGCCAGGGGCGGCTTTGTCGGATCGGATAAATGGCGCTCCAGCTTGCGCGCAAAATATTCGCCATAACGCTCGATCAGGGCGGCGCCGAACGCTTCCTTGCTCTTGAAGTAGTGGTAGAAGGATCCTTTGGGCACCCCGGCGCGCCGCAGGATGAGGTCGATTCCGGTGGCCGAGAAACCCTTCTCGGTCAGCACCTCAACCCCGGAACGCAGCAGGCGTTCGCGGGTCTCGGCCAGCCCTTCGGCCTGCTTCGGGGGGCGGCCGCGGCGGCGCGGTGTGGCGGAGGGGGTTTCCATCGGTAGATTTTAGACCGACCGTCTATTTAAATCAATCGGCTTCAACCCGGCTGGACATGGCGTCTTCGCGGTCTGCATCCATCGGCATGATCAATCGGTGATGATTGGCGGATTCAGGGCAATGCGGTCGGCGCACGGCCAACAAAAAGCCGCCCGGCAGGCTCCGG
>CAZHFS010000472.1:0-2473 GCA_964531885.1 uncultured Propionivibrio sp. | reverse complement strand
GGCGAAGTGCAGACCGGGGTCACCGTCGTCATGCCGCACACCGGCAACCTGTTCTGCGACCGCGTCCCTGCAGCAGCGCACGTAATCAACGGCTTCGGTAAAAGCATCGGCCTCGTCCAAGTCGAAGAACTCGGAGTCCTCGAAACGCCAATCGCGCTGACCAACACCTTCTCGGTCAGTGCGCTGGCGCAGGCGCAGATCCGCCAGGCGATCGCCGCTAATCCGGAAACCGGGCGCAGCCTATCGACGGTCAATCCCCTGGTCTTCGAGTGCAACGACGGCTATCTCAACGACATTCAGCGCCTGGCCATTGTCGAGTCGCATTACCTCGACGCCTGTGCTGCCAGCGGCCCCGAAGTCGCGGAAGGAAGCGTCGGTGCCGGGCGCGGCATGTCCTCGTTCGGTCTCAAGGGCGGTATCGGTACGGCTTCCCGGCGCGTCTCCCTGCCAGCCCAGGGCGAGGTCAGTGCAGCGGAGTACACCGTCGGTGCGCTGGTCCTATCCAACTTCGGCCGCCTGCCGCAGATCACGCTGTGCGGCGATGCCACCGGCCTCACGCTCGCCGAGCGCCTCAAGGCCTTCGAGGCGGCACCGCCCACCTTGGCCGACGATCAGGTCAATGCCGAAAAGGGCTCAATCATCCTCGTCGTCGCCACCGATGCCCCGCTCGACGCTCGCCAATTGCGCCGGTTAGCGGTCCGGGCCGGCGCTGGACTCGCCCGTACCGGCTCGGTCTTCGGCCACGGCAGTGGCGACATCGCGCTGGCCTTCTCGACCGCCTACACCCTGCCACAGGAAGCCACCCGCCCGATGCCTACCCTCGCACTGGTCCACGACGGCCGCCTCGACCCGCTCTTCCAGGCGGTCGCCGACAACTGCGAGCAGGCCATTCTGCATGCACTGTGGCAGGCCACGCCGGTCGTCGGCCGCGCTGGCCACCGCCGTGCGACCCTGGCCGAACTACTGCCTGACTGGGGGCGCCTGGCGCCTTGAAACGAGAATAACTTCAACCACGAAGCACACGACGAGCACAAAGAAAAGCCTGATATTCGTTTTTTCGAACCTCCGCCTCAGGGCAATCCGATCAAACCGTTTTTTTTACTACTCTCTTCGTCCCCTTCGTGTTCTTCGCGGTTAATGCCTTAAATCCACCCTCTTGCCCCCCGGAGACCACCATGAAACTCCTCATTTCGACCGACATTGAAGGCGTTGCCGGCATCTACAACACCGAACAAACGCGCATGGGCAACGGTGAGTACGAGCGCGCCCGCCGTCTGATGACCCAGGAAGCCAACGCAGCGATCGCCGGCGCCTTCGACGCCGGGGCCGACGCGGTGTTCATCAACGACTCGCACGGCGACTTTCGTAACCTGATCGCCGAACAGCTTGACCCGCGCGCCCGGGCTATCCAGGGCAAACCGCGCCGGCTCGGCATGATGGGTGGCGTCGATCTTGGCGTGGATGCCGTGGCCCTCCTCGGTTACCACGCCAAAGCCAAGGCCGCGGGCATCCTGGCCCACACCATCAACAGTTTTGCCTTTGCGCGCATCGCCATCAACGGCGTCGAATACGGCGAAGCCGGGCTGTATGGAGCGCTCGCCGCCGAATTCGGCGTGCCGGTAGCATTCGCCAGCGGCGATGATGTTTTCATCGCCGAGACGCAACCACTGTTCCCCGGCGCAACTTTCATCCAGACCAAAACCGCCAGTGGCAACACCTCAGGTTGCAGCCTTTCGCCCGAGGCATCCTGCGCCGCCATCCGCACCGGCATGGCGAGTGCGCTGCGCGCCGTTCCGGCTCGCCCGGAGCTTGTCCTCACCGGCCCGCTGGAAGTTCGGCTGCAAACCCAGACGCCGGCCCTCGCCGACCTCTTCGCCCTGTGGCCAACACTCGAACGGGCAGCCCCCGACGTCATCGCATTCAATGCCATCAACATGCAAGTGGTACTGCGTACACTCAATGCCCTGAGCGCAATGTCCACTGCGCTGCGCTGAAACACGCAGAGTATTTTTCGGGGAGTAGCTGACTGTCAGGCTAGCCATCTGTGTACGAGCAACCCAGGGACGCATACCCAGCAGTACGTGCTAAATCTCGAGGCAGCCAGAGCCCCCCCCATCGACAGTGATCTGCCACGTCGCGCCTTGGCGTCATGTCCGGTCAGTGCTATCCTGCGCCTGACCTACGCGTCATGTGCCGCGGCGCGGCACATATGATAATGACATCGCCGACCGCACCGAAGGATGCATCGCATGCGCCCCACGCTCTGCCAGACGCTGCTCGCCACCCTGTTGGTCGTCCAAACTGTTCACGTACAGGACGCACGCGCCGCGGGCCTGCTCGACATGCCGCTCGAGCAGTTGATGACCATGGAGGTGCAAAGCGCCTCAAAATATGTCCAACCGGCGATTGACGCCCCTGCAGCCGTCGCGCAGATCACCGCTGACGACATCCGCACCTACGGCTACCGCACGCT
>CAZHFS010000471.1:0-2475 GCA_964531885.1 uncultured Propionivibrio sp. | reverse complement strand
TTGAGCCGCGGGCGGGCGCGCTTTCACAACACCACCGGGCGCAACCGCCCGGCGCCGGGGCGCGATCTCTCGGGCGGCAAGGCGCTGCTGGCCACGCTGGCCTGCGCGCTGCCGATCGGCGTGGGCTTCGTGCTGCCCGGCGGCCTGCTGCTGCGCCTGGCGCTGGCCGAGGGCGACGCGCAGTTCGGCGCGCATTTCCTGCGCCTCGCTGGCAACAGCGTCGTCCTCGCCGGGCTGACAGCCCTTTTGGCCGTGGCCCTGGCCGTGCTCATCGCCTATGCCGTACGCCAGGCGCAGGCCGCGCGCGGGCGCACGGCGCGGCTTGCTGCTGTGCTCAACCGGCTGGTGGGGCTGGGCTACGCGGTGCCGGGTTCGGTGATCGCGGTCGGCGTGCTGATTCCCGTCACCCGCCTCGATCACGCGCTGATCGCCGCCGCGCAGGCTTGGTTCGGCGTGAACCCCGGCCTGCTGCTTACCGGCGGTATCGCCGCGCTGATCTACGCCTACCTCGTACGCTTTCTCGCCGTGGCGCTCAACGCCGTCGGCGAGAGCCTGGCCAAGATCACCGCGAGCATGGACGAAGCCGCGCGTAGCCTGGGCTGTGGGCAGGGCGGAGCACTCTTCCGGGTGCATCTGCCGATCCTGCGCGGCAGCCTGTTCACCGCTGGCCTCTTGGTCTTTGTCGACGTGATGAAGGAGCTGCCGGCGACCCTGGTGATGCGCCCCTTCAACTTCGACACCCTGGCCACCCAGGCCTATACGCTGGCTTCCGACGAACGCCTCGCCGAAGCCGCCACCGCCTCGCTGGCCATCGTCGCCGTCGGCCTCTTGCCGCTCATCGCGCTTTCAAGACAGATCGCCAAGCGGCGGCGCTGAGGGATGGCAAATTTTGACTGGCCTGGAAGGCGCATCCAGATGCGCCTTGCGGGCATGCTGCCTCTGGGAAGGCCGCTGGATGCGGCTTGTGGGCCAGCGTAAAAAATGCTCTGTTCGCCACATCCTTCCGTCATGCCGCCCATCCGGTGGAAAGCTATTGGGGTTTGAGTGGAAGTCGTGGTCCCAATATTTCGGGTTGAGAAAGGGAAACGGGCAAGCGAATCACTTGCCCGTTTTTCTTGTTCGTTTGGGTAGCGGCTATCGACCCCAAGCGGAAGTTCCCACTTGCCTAAACGGACATTCAACGAGGAAGTGAGCGGCCTGCGCGGCTTTTCGCGCAGGTCCGCTCGACTGCAGGGTTATGTTTCATATTTCTAGCACCGGAGACTGAAGCACGGCAAATGGGCCATTGCGCTCAGTCTGTTCGCGCAATTTTGTAACCATGCCTTCCAACTTCCCAACCAACGTGCTGCCGAAGATGACAACACCGAACGAATGCCCGAATCGAGCTTGCAGTACAAAAACATCCTGATCTGGGGAAATTGAGAGTTTGTACTCAAACTGGTCGTTCAAGTAGGTTCCACCTCGTTGCAGCGGAGGAGCAACCCCAGAGAGTTCCTTCAAAGCCTCAAAGGCAGGGTACTTTCCTGTACGGAGAATGTCCGCGTTCGTAAACCAAGTCAGAAGCAGGCAGCCGTCGTCGGGGAACACAACGCTTGCCTCGCGATAGTAGATGCCTTTAGAGAGCTTCCTTGCAAAGACGCAGACGGCGTCGTGAAACTCCTTAGGGACCTTCACCGCCCCAGCTTCTTGATGCGTCTGACCAGGAGCCGGTTGTAAGCCTAGCTCTCGATTACTTCGGCGGGCTTCCGAGGCGGACGGCATCATCTTTTCGAATAGGCCGGGGAATTGCCGATTCACCGCTTTCATCAGCCCGACTTGCTTTCCGTCCAGATCGCCCTTGAGTTCAAATGGGTCCATGCGGGCGAGCATTGAAATCAACAAGTCGTCGTCATCCGACCCGTGGTTGCATGGCTCACAAGACGGGAACTCAAACCCTTCCGGCCACAAACGAAACTGAAACATGGCGCGGGGCGGGCAGTGTTCGATTGTCGTAGCCGCCGCCTTGCCCGCACAGAAGGCGCACCGAGGGTGCGCTTCTAAGAATTTCCTGCGATGACGAGTAGCGGCTCCCATGAGACCTAACGTGAAGTAGACACCACTTCGTCCAGTCGACAGATTATTGGACTGTCCAATAATCTGTCGACGATTTGTAGTGTATTGATCTTAAACAAAGTTAAACCATCTCGATATTTCGCCATGTCGCATAACGTCTTTCGTGCGCCAATGGCTGCTTTCGGTAGAAGTCGGCGACTTCCGCTCCTGGCCGATTTCGGACGTTTCCATCGCGGAATCTGGGGCTTGGGAGACCACACTTCCGCAGCAAATAAATTATCCTCCCGTATCCTACGCCTTGCCACTGGCATGATCAATTGGCCGCCGATGGCTGATTAAGCCTCTGGAGCTCGTGGTCTGTCGCCTATGATGGAAGCGGCCTCGGCTTGGCTGGCTCTCCTCTCCGTCGGCCTCTTGCCGCTC
>CAZHFS010000470.1:0-2484 GCA_964531885.1 uncultured Propionivibrio sp. | reverse complement strand
GCAACTGCCTAAAGTGCTCAACAGCCCGAATGATCGGCCTATTGTGGAAGCCCTGGAGAGGTTGTGAGTTTGCCAAGCAGAGCCATCGCTGCCCCCCCAACGGTCACTTGGTCGCTTCGTCGAACGCCTGCTGACGCTGCTGGCCTTGTTGGTGGGCCTGTTGCAGTTGCCGCTGGATCGCCTCGCTTTGCGCCTGACTCTGCTGGACCTCCTGCTTCTTGAACTCTGCTTCGGTCACAGCGGTGCCCACGGCTTAGACGCCACACCTGCCAGCATCAAAGGCGAAAGCAAGGCGATGATGCTTCTTCGCAAAAAGGCTGGTGATGGGCGCATGGTTGCCCACTCGCTGCATTGGTAGCCAGAACTCCGCGTGGCGCCGAAATTTTAGGCAAGAAAAGGGGCCCGGAGATTATCCGGGCCGTTCAATTTGGTGGTGGAAGGTTGACTACGTGGCCGACTGGCCTCCCGAGCTTATGAGCGCTGGCGAGGGCTGCTGCGGGTTTGAGGGCGTGGATTCGACGATTTGGCCGAAAGAGGGGCGTTAAGCAACGCGCCAACCGCGCCCAGCTTGGCTTTTTGGCAGAACAGCGCGTTCATGGGGCTCCTACCGACAACAACGCCAGTCCATGAAGCCGGTCGCCCCCGCCACTCACCCCCGAACGCTTGGAGAGCCATCCTTCCCGAGCTTCGAGAAGGCATCAGGCCGAGGCGGATTTTTGACCCACTTCGCATTGCCGAAGTCAAGTCAATACTGTAAAGTGCAGTACATTTACAGTGGTTTCTGGAGAGGCTATGGCCACAGTCAAGACTGCCACGCTCACATTTCGTATCGACCCCGGACTCAAGGAAGCGCTTCGCATCGCGGCGGATCAGGAGCATCGATCCATCGCGAACATGGTCGAAGTGCTGATTCGGGGCTACTGCGAGCGGCACGGCATTGCGATTCCGCACTCCGAGGAAACCAAGAACAACAACGGAGCGCGTTCATGATCAAGACGGTCAAGCAAGCCTGCCGGTTCAACCCCATCATCCGCAACTATCGGATGAGCCAGGGGATCGAGAACCTCGCAGACCTCATCAATGACGCGGGTGACGGCGGCGAGTTCTTCTCGCGCAACTTCGTCACCCACGGCATGGATCAGCTTTTCCGCGAAGGTCTGCTGCGTCTCTCCGGCAAGTCAGATCAGGCGGTGTTTGAACTGACCCAGGCGATGGGTGGCGGTAAGACGCACATGATGATCGCGCTGGGCCTTCTGGCACGCCATCCGCATCTGCGCAAGAACGTTCTGCCAGCCGACTTGGCTTCACGCGTCGATTTTGGGCAAGCGCGTATTGCCGCGTTCAACGGCCGCAACAATCCCGACAACTACATCTGGGGCGAAATTGCTACCCAGCTTGGGGCTGCTGAAGCCATCAAACCCTACTGGGCGAATGGCCCCAAAGCCGTCGATCAACGTCAGTGGAAGGAAATCATTGGCGACAAGCCGACGCTGATCCTGCTTGACGAACTGCCGCCCTATCTCGACAACGCTAGTACGCAGGTATTCGGTCAGGGCACGCTGGCCAACATGGCGGTCTACAGCCTCTCCAGCCTGATGAGCGCAGCGCTAGAGCTGCCCAACTGCGCCATCGTGGTCGCCAACCTGTCGGGCAGCTACAAGGCCCAGACTAAGGCGCTGGCCGACGCCATCTCCAACCTGCAGCAGGAAACCCGCCGCCAGGCGATGACCATCACGCCGGTGCAACTGGCGGGCAACGAAATCTACGAAATTCTGAAGAAGCGCCTCATCGACGAACTTCCGGATGAGCGGGTCATCTCTGATATCGCCGAGGAGTACGCGCAGCAGATCAAGAAAGCCGAGGATGGCGGCTACATCGTCGCCAGCAGCATCGAGCAGATCGCCGAGCAGGTGCGGGAAACCTATCCTTTCCATCCCTCGTTCAAGCACCTCGTTGCGCTGTTCAAGGAGAACGAAGGCTTCCGCCAGACCCGTGGCTTGATGCAGTTCACTGCGCGACTGCTCAAGAGTGTCGACGAGCGCACAGCCGACGACGTTTTTCTGATCGGCACACAGCATCTCAACTTGAACGACGAGCAGGTCAAGGATGAGATCGAGCGTATTGCACCCAAGCTGATGCCAGCGGTGACGCGCGATATCGCCGATGCGGGCAACGCCATTGCCGAGCACATCGACGCCGACCTGGCGGGCGATGCCGCACAGCAGCTCATGACGTTGCTGCTGTCATCCAGCCTGTCCCGCGCAGTCGGGGGACGTATCGGGCTGACGGAAAGCGAACTGATCGAGTTCCTGGCTGCGCCCCAGCGCAAGCCCGACGAATTTCTTCAGGCCATGCAGCGCCTGCGCGAGTCGGCGTGGTACCTCCACCGTGAAGAGCAACGCTTCTTCATCAAGGAAACTGAGAACCTCTCGCGTCAGATCGAGCGCAACGCCAAAGAAGTACCACAACCCAAGGTCGATCAGG
>CAZHFS010000469.1:0-2492 GCA_964531885.1 uncultured Propionivibrio sp. | reverse complement strand
AGCGTGCGGAAAAAACTGGCGCTGGATCAGCAGCAGGCGGCCGAAATCTTCGGTTGCGGCGTGAATGCATTTTCCCGCTATGAGAACGGGAAAACCCGGCCGTCGCTGGCGCTCGTGAAGCTGCTCAAGGTGCTCGACCGTCACCCGGATCTGCTCGACGAGGTGCGCGCTGCCTGACGTGCTTATGCTTCGCTGTGCTGGGGTGACGTCGGTCATCGTTGACGGTATGTTCCGCTGATGAAAAGCGCACTTCATCCTTCTGAAAACACCCCGATTTCCGTCGACCAGTATTGGGAGCTTTTTGGCCATCGTCCGCTGTTGACGGTCGATTCTCGGCCACGAGCGCGCTGCCCCTTTTGCCCGCAGCCCCTCAACGATGTTGCGGGAAAGAGCCGCCATACCACCGGTCACTTTGCACATTTGCCTGGCAGCGCCCCGTGCCCCAGTAAAGAGCCGGCTGGCATTCCATACATCAGTCTGACCCCCACAGCACCCGATCCTGAGCGGGCGCTGTGGCTGAGGGCACAGTTCTTCGATAACTGGGAAAAGTTCTATCGGAAACTGGAAGACCTGGTTCCCTGCTTGGCGCTGAAGGAATTCTTCGCTCTCGTCACAGAAGCCAACCGGTTGAGAGTCTGGGAGTACCGGTATCTTGAGCCCTGGGAAATACCCTATGTCTTCGTGCTGATGTTCGATTTTCCAGTAACCAATAGCCGTACCAAGGACAGCAAACCGCTGAGGAAATTCTGGTTTCGGTTTTGGTACGACGCAGCAATTACCTCGCTTGATGATCTTTGGATCCACCGAAACACTGAGCCGACTCTGTTCCGCGCTTCATATCCCCAGCCGGCACGGCGGGGAGCCATTCCAGGTAGCGAGTCAATCGTGAGGTTCTATCCGCTTGAACGCGAGCGGGATTACTTGGCGGCGGAGCCGAAATACGAACTTCCGGCTTGGGTTAAGCAGGAAGTAGGGCTCCGCCTGCCACCGCTGCTTGGCATTGCGACCTGACCTCGTCTGCCTTGGTTGTTCTTTTCCCGGATGTGGAGCCAAAGGAAATCGGCGAACGGAGTCGAAGCGTTTCTGAAAGCCTTAATGCGATAGCCTGAGCGTCGAACCTGTCGGAGTCAAAGCAGATTTTGGCATGCGGTTCACAGGAGCCGACCATCTGTGCGATTTTTCCGAGGGCATGGTTGTTCCTACGAGCAAACTCGTCGCTATCGATGGCAACCAGCCAAACCAGCGCACCTGGAGACACTTCGACAAGATCATCGCCCATGGCGCCTTCCGTTTGCCATTGCCGGATTCGCGCTTTCCATCCCTGCTCCATCGAATAGAGTTTTGAGATGGTGATCGCCAACTTGGCGGCATCAGGCTCCTCCACCCAGTCGAAGCCATGATCAAGGAGAGCCTGCGGACCGAGAATATTTGAACTGAGAATTGCTACCGTGGTATCTGCCATGATGCATCTCCTTGGCGAATTGAAAAAAGAAGGGGCAGTAGCGATCGCTACTACCCCTTTGTTGGCGGCTCCAAGAGCCAGCTAAATGAAATTGTCGATCTTCAGGATCACGACATGCCTTGTCTCGATGTCCGCTTCCCGCAGGCACCGAGAAAAGGCCAACCCGAAGGTTGGCGTTAAGGTGATTCACGAAACACTTGTCATGCTGCCAATCGATAGGGGCGTGGCCCCCAAATGATTGCTTCGTCAGACATGCGTGCAGGCCACATCAGGTCGTCGAGATTGCGACAATCGATGAATGGCCATTCGGCGCCATCTGGGGGCGGCGTCCCGTTGGTCTCACTCAAGATAAAGCTGCATGAGTCGAGGGTGACAAAGTACGCGTCCTCGGCGGTGTAGTAGAAACCTCCATCAAAGTGGACAATTTCTACCAGCAAGCCACTTTGCTTAATCACCAGAAAGTCCCCTACTTCTGCCTCCAGCGGGGTTCCTTCAGGCTGAAGCTTTTCGAGCAGCTTCTTGGCAGGGCCTTTTTCGAACAACGTAGGCGGAACTTCTGAACGCGCTGCCCAGGCCAGCAGTTGGAGCAACAAATCCCGCTGATGGCCATTGATGTGGAGACGCTTCGGATCGTCGTCCAGTTGATTCAACAACGGAACCGCGGCGTCAGTACGATATTTCTCTGGAAGCTGATAATCGTACTTTTTCCACAAGAGCCTCGAAAGTCCATCTCGATGCTGTGAAAGAAGGTCTTTCAGCAGCTGGCACGACGTGCCGTCAATTGCAATTCTCACGGTCATCTCCTTGATAAAAAGTGGAGACAACCGTTCCCCAGTGGGGAGCAGTGTCCCCAAGGGGTATTACAAAAGAAACGGGCCAACTTTCGTTGGCCCGCAGGGGGTTAATCCCTTTCGGCGTTAAAACCCATCTTCAACAAATCGTGTTAACGGCTTGCCCGCGGTTCCGTTTTTGTTTGGGCAACGTCGGCTCAGCTCTGACGATGGCGGCGGCGCCCGGCGATCGCCCCGAT
>CAZHFS010000468.1:0-2496 GCA_964531885.1 uncultured Propionivibrio sp. | reverse complement strand
TGCCGCTCTACCTGCGCTTCGTGCGCGGCATCGTCGACTCGAACAGCCTGCCGCTTAACGTTTCGCGCGAAATCCTGCAGGAGTCCAAGGACATCGAGGCGATCCGCGGCGGCTGCGTGAAGAAGGTGCTGGGCATGCTCGAAGCGCTGGCCGATAGCGAGGATGCGGCCGAGAAGGAAAAATACGCCAAGTTCTGGGGCGAGTTCGGGCGCGTGCTCAAGGAAGGCGTCGGCGAGGACCACGCCAACAAGGCGCGTATCGGCAAGCTCTTGCGTTTTGCCTCGACGCACAACGACACGCCGGAAGAAACCGTCTCGCTCGCTGATTACGTTTCGCGCATGAAGGAAGGCCAGGACAAGATCTACTTCGTCACCGCCGAGACCTTCACCGCCGCCAAGAACAGCCCGCACCTCGAGATTTTCCGCAAGAAGGGCATCGAAGTGCTGCTCCTTTCTGACCGGGTCGATGAATGGGTGACCGGCCACCTCACCGAGTTCGAGGGCAAGACCCTGCAGTCGGTGGCCAAGGGCGGGCTCGATCTCGGCACGCTTGAGGACGAGGCAGAGAAGAAGGAGGCCGAACAGGCTGCCGACGAGTACAAGGAGCTGATCGAGAAGATCAAGACCTCGCTTGGCGAGAAGGTGAAGGACGTACGCGTCACGCACCGCCTGACCGATTCACCCTCGTGCGTCGTCGCCGACGAGCATGATCTGGGCGGTAACCTGGCGCGCATCCTCAAGGCCGCCGGGCAGAAGGCACCGGAGATGAAGCCCATCCTCGAGATCAACCCGAAGCACCCGGCGGTGCAGCGCTTGAAATACGAGGAAACGCACTTTGCTGACTGGGCGCACCTCCTGCTCGAACAAGCGACGCTGGCCGAAGGCGGTACGCTCGAAGATCCTGCAGGCTTTGTGAAGCGCATCAACGCGCTGATGCTTGAGTTGTCGGCGAAGTAAGCGAGCGACGGGAAACCACATTCGACACAGAGTGCACAGCGGCGCAGAGAACACAGAGATTTCTGTTTGATTTTCCTCTGTGCCTCTGCGTTCTCTGTGTTGAAAGAGTTTCTTTCTGCTCATGCGTGAACAGAACCTCCTGCTCACTGGCCTGCCGCCGATCATCGATGCCGGGGTCGAGGTGGTCGTGCTTGGCAGCTTCCCCTCGCCGGCTTCGCTCGCTGCGCAGCAGTACTACGCCCATCCCCAAAATCAGTTCTGGCGGGTGATGGGTGAACTCGTCGGCGAGCCGCTCGCGGGTTTGCCGTATGAGGCACGTTGCATGGCGCTGCTACGGCACCACGTCGGGGTGTGGGACGTCTATCGCCACTGTCGCCGCGAGGGTGCGCTTGATGCGGCGATCGAGGATGCCGAACTCAACGATTTTTCCGCGCTGCTGCGCGCTGCGCCATGCCTTGGAAGCGTTCTGTTCAATGGGCAGGAGGCGGCCCGTAGCGCCCGCCGGCTGGCGCATCTGGGCCTGCACACGGAGGTGGTTCCCTCAACCAGCCCGGCGTATACCCTGCCCTTCGCGAGTAAGGTCGAGCGCTGGCGGGCGGTCTGGCCAAGGCGCTGAACAGCCGGCGCAAGAACGTACCAGGGAAGCACTGAGATACGTGTGCGCAGGTGATGTGCTGCTTTGCCCGCGGCTCGCTCCCGCATCGATCGTCTTGAAAGATTTTGGTCGCTCTGTGCCGGATGCCTTGCGCTTCCTCCTGCTTGCCGGTTTTCAGCGTGCCTCAGGACGGCCGATTCAGTTGTCCCCGGTCGGCGCGTGTTGTGGCACTTCTGTCAAGAATTGCTGGAGAAGCAGATTAAGCTGGTTCGGGTCGATGGGCTTGGCAATATGGTCCACCATGCCGGCGGCCAAACACCTTTCACGCTCTTCGCGGAAAGCATGGGCGGTCTGACCGATGATCGGCAGCTTGGGGGCAAGGCGGCGGATATGGTGGGTTGCCTCAAAACCATCCATATACGGCATCTGGATGTCCATCAGGATGACATCGTAGGCGGCCGGGCCGTCATTCTCGATGCGGCGGACGGCGTCCTGGCCATTGCTGACCATGGTCACGGAGGCACCATCCTCGCTGAGGTTGTGCTCAAGCACCAGTTGGCTGGTGGCATCGTCTTCGGCGACCAGAATCCGCAGGCCGCACAGCGATTTCTGGGCGGGAGGCTGCTGCGCGGGCAGGGGCGTCGGTTGGGGTGACTCGGGGCGTGTGGGCGATTCGATGTAAGGGATGCAGAAGACAAAGGTGCTGCCACGTTTGGGGACGCTCTCTGCATGGATCGAGCCCGACATCAGCTCAAGCAGGCGTTTGCAGATGGCCAGTCCCAGCCCGCTGCCGTCGAAACGCCGGGTCAGGGAGCCGTCGGCCTGCTGGAATGGATTGAACAGCAGGTCAAGGGCGCTTGGCTCGATGCCGATGCCTGTGTCCGTGAGGGTGAATACGATATCGCCAGCGATTTTTTCAACGTGCAGGCGAACCTCGCCCTGTTC
>CAZHFS010000467.1:0-2504 GCA_964531885.1 uncultured Propionivibrio sp. | reverse complement strand
CATTTCTTTCACGCTAAACTTAAGGCGGCTTTTGCCGTTCTTTATTACTGTTATATTCAAAATTTTGGGGGCGTTCATGATCGGGGCCGTTAGCTACTCTTCTGTTCAGGCAGGCTTTAGTTCGAAGACTGAGGGAGTCTCTCGGGTAGACGAGCAGGCAGCCACCGGTACTGACAATCCCAACGCGGATGCTGCGCAGGCCAGTAGTCAGCAGACGATTTCCAATCTGGCCCGTCAGCTAGCCGCGAGCGCCAGCCGTGCCGAAGAACGGGACAAGACACTCACCCGTTCGGGGTTGGCTGACAGGGCAAAGGCAGCTTTGAATCAGATACAGGGTGATATTTACTTTGCCAACAAGGCCAAGCACGACAGCGAAGTGCCCAAGACGAGCGACCCGGCATTATTGGCCAGAGCCAAGCAGGCGACGGCGTACGTTAATAGTGCAGCTAGAGGCGGTAATTCTGAGAAAAATCCCTTTGCCGGTTTATCACGAGAGCAATTGGCGAATATCGTTTATGACGATAGCGGGACCTACACAGTCAACGAACGAAGAGCGGCTTCTTATGAAGGCGATCGTCAAGAAGAAGCGTGGCGTGTAAAGGTCACAACTCAAGCCATGGCCGAATACAACAGCACGGGAAAACTTACCAATTTCTTCAAATCCGTGCTCGACCACTTCAAAGAACTACCTGCAATCGAGCAAGCGCAGTACCCCAAAGATTACGCCAGCGATTTGGAATCCAAGATCAGGTTAGATTTCAACTACCGTACGCACCAGGCCGAGGGTAAAGACGAAGACCCCATGAGCCTGATCAAAGCGCTATTTACGCAAACCAGCAGCACGATGGCTTCCACGGTGACATCTGCGGTCTGGCAAACTTCTGACATCTTGTTAAATCAGGGTGCATCAGGCTCTCAAAGTGGCGGCATGCAGACCATTTCTACGCTGGCCCGTCAGCTAGCGGCGAGCGCCAGCCGTGCCGAGGAACGGGATAGAACACTCACCCGTTCAGAGTTGGCCGACAAGGCAAAAAGCATTCTGAATCAGGTAGTCGGCGATGCCTACTATGCCAACAAAGCGCGGCACGATGGCGAGGTTCCGAAGACCAGTGACCCAGAGTTATTGGCTAGGGCCAAGCAGGCAACAGCATTCGTCAACGATGCCGCTAGAGGTGGAAGCGCTATAAAAAACCCGTTTGCTGGCCTATCGCCAGAACAGTTGGCGAACGTTATTTACGACGAAAGCGGTACATATACGGTGAATGAACGCCATGCTGCTTGGCGCGAGTCTTACGACCAAGAAGAAGCATGGCGCGTAAAAGTGGCTCAGCAAGCCATGGACGAATATAACAGAACAGGAAAGTTAACCAACTTCTTTAGTGAAGTTCTTGAACATTACAAGAGCTTGCCAGCCATTGAGCAGGCCCAATATCCGAAAGGCTATGCTGCTGACCTGCAATCAAAAATCGACCTGGATTTTAACTACCGGACGCACCGAGCAGAGGGTAAAGACAAAGCCCCCCTGAGTCTGATCGAAACTCTATTCGAGCAAAGCCCGCAGCAAACCGACGAACTTCGCCACAAGAATGATGCCCCCGATTCTTTCGCGACTAAACACGCCCTGAGGCAGGAATCCAGCGGTACAGGGTAGGAACGGAAACACCAAGATTCGTGGCCACGTCACGCGGCGGGACGCCGTTGGCCAATAGTTTCTTCGCCGACTCGATCTTGCTTTCGGTCATTTGCCGTCGGCGCCCGCCTTTTCTGCCGAGTTGTCGGGCAACTTCCAGCCCTGCGCGGGTGCGCTCGACTGTCAGCTCCCGCTCCATTTCGGCCAAGCTGGCCATGACGTGGAAAAAGAAGCGCCCAGAGGGCGTGCCAGTATCGATGGCATCGGTCAGGCTCTTGAACTGGATACCTTGCTGATGCAGTTCGCCAACCAAATCGACCAGATTCTTGACGCTGCGTCCCAGGCGATCCAATTTCCAAACCACGAGTGTGTCACCCTCGCGCAGCATTTCCAGTGCCTTGGTGAGTCCTGGACGCTCGGCTCGACTGCCACTGATCTTGTCGTTGTAAATCTTTTTACAGCCCACCTTGGTCAAAGCTTCGGTTTGAAGGTCGAGGTTTTGGTCCTGCGTCGAGACGCGGGCATAGCCGATCAACACGGGTTGCTCTCCGTCTTATCGCGGGTCACGGCTCCATCCCGTCGCCGTTGCGCGCTTCATTGCCGGCATTCTGGCGCACGACGAGCAGTTGCTTGAGCAACGCCGGCAGCCATTCCTGAACCGTCTCCCACACCACATCGAGGTTGATGTCGAAATAACCGTGGGCCATGCGATTACGCATGTTGCGCATGCTGCGCCACGGCACTTCGGCGTGTGCCTGGGTGAACTCGGCGTGGCCGTCCATCACCTTCGTGGCGGCCTCGCCGATAACGATCAGGCTCATGATGACGGCCTGCTGGGTGCGCTTGTCCGCCAGGAAGTCGTCCTTGACCATCC
>CAZHFS010000466.1:0-2509 GCA_964531885.1 uncultured Propionivibrio sp. | reverse complement strand
TGCACACCCTCAAACAAGTGCTGTGCATCAAGGGCTGAGGCTGCCCTCCAAAGGACGCACACCGGCCCACGGTAAGCGCAGCCAAGCCTCGCGGCGCTCAGGGCTTGTTGAAGTGGCGGGCGTAACGCACACTCAGGCTGGACAGGCGCAACATGACCGGCAGGTCGGCGGTATTGAAATCCGGATCCCAGGCCGGCGCCCCGCAAATCGTCGCCCCGGCGCGCAGGTAGCCCTTGAGCAAAGGAGGAAGACCGGCCTCGACGTCGCTGCGCAGCGCCTCGATCGGCAAGGGGCAACGCGGGAAAACCCGGTATTCGGCCGGCCCGAGCTTGGCCTGCAAGCGCCGGTAGAGACTGGCGGCGACATGCCCACCGTCAGCCATGCCAATGCTCGCGCAGCCGAACAGGAAGGCATGGCCGCGCTCCCGCATGTAGCGCGCCAGGCCGGACCAGAGCAAGGCGATGGTGGCACCGGAACGGTAATCCGGATGCACGCAGGCGCGACCGACCTCGACCAATTGCGGGCGTAGCGGAGCCAGCCGCCCCAGATCGAACTCCCCGTCGGCATAGTAACGCCCCATACGCAGCGCACTCCCCGGGGAGAGGATGCGGTAGGTGCCGACGACCTCGCCCGCGAGCTGATCACGGACGATCAGGTGCTCGCAAAAGGGATCGAAGGCATCTTCGTCGATGCCTTGCTGCGGACTCGGGAGGCGCGCCCCCATCTCGCCGGCAAAAACCCGGAAGCGCAGACGCTGCGCCGCGCGGATCTCCCACGCACTTTGTGCGAAACCGACGCTCAAAGCCGGGCGTTCGCTGCGAGCTGCCTCGCGGCTGGATAGCAACGTGACGGTCATGCCCATCTCCTTCATGCACAAGGGAAGGCCAGCCTAAGCCGGGCACATGACCTGTAGATGGCAGCCAGATGAAGATTGATGCGATCGCGGCAGCACACAACCCCTCTCTGCCGCAAGCCGCCGGACCCGACACTTTGGGATGCAACGGCTTAACCGCCTCGCCATCTGCCGAACCCTGGCCATCGCCAACCGGCGAAGTAGTAGGCAAGACGGTGGCTGGACAGCGCCGCACGCTGACGCTGCAGGCACGGGCGACAGCGGGCATCCCTACCCGTTAGAACCAAAATGTTGCAAAACGCACACATCAACAGAAAATATTTTCCTGCGAACACAACAAGCCAATAAGAAGCGGTTGACCCGAACATTTGCGAACAATACAGTTCGATTCCGAATCTTTATGGTTCGTAATGGAATGTTTTGAAAATCGATTGTTCATCCTCATCGCAACATCGCCAGTCTCGACGCAGACATCTGATTACAGGGAGAAGAGCATGCGTTTCACAGCCGTCCTTTTAAGCGCCGCCATTGCCGTCGGCAGCGCCCTCGCCACCCCCGTGCTGGCCGCACCAACAAGCACCAAGCCGCTGGTACTCGGCCACCGCGGCGCCTCGGGCTACATGCCGGAGCACACCCGCGCCAGTTATGAACTGGCCATCAAGATGGGCGCCGACTTCATTGAGCCGGATCTCGTCCCCACCCGCGACGGCCACCTGGTTGCCCGCCACGAAAACGACATCACCGAAACCACCGATGTGGCGATCAAGTTTCCCGAGCGCGTCGCGATCAAGATGATCGACGGCAAGCGCATCAAGGGCTGGTTCACCGAAGATTTCACCCTCGCCGAGATCAAGACCCTGCGCGCCAAGGAACGCCTCAACTTCCGTAACCACGCCAATGACGGCACGCAGGAAATCCTGACCCTGCAGGAAGTCATCGACATCGCCAAGAAGGCCACGCAGGACACCGGCCGCACCATCGGCATCTACCCCGAGACCAAGCACCCCACCTATTTCCGCTCGATCGGCCTGCCGCTCGAAGAAACGCTGGTCAAGATCCTCAAGGAAAACGGCTACGACGACCCGAACGCACCGTGCTTCATCCAGTCCTTCGAGTACCAGAACCTGCAGGACATCCGCAAGATGATCAAGACGCCGATCGTCTTCCTGTACGAAGACCGGCACCTGCGCCCCTATGACTTCGTGGTCAAGGGCGATCCGCGCACCTACGGCGACCTGACCAAGCCCGAAGAACTGGCCAAGATCGCCAAGTTCGCCAATGGCATTGGCCCGTTCAAGCGCCTGATCGTGCCGGAGAACAAGGACAAGACCCTGGGCAAGCCGACCACCCTCGTTGCCGACGCGCACAAGGCCGGCCTCGTCGTGCATCCCTACACCTTCCGCAACGAACCGGTGTTCCTCAACCCTGAGTACAAGAACGACCCGGTGCAGGAATACCTGCAGTTCTACAAGTTGGGCGTCGATGGCCTGTTCAGCGATTTTGCCGACGTCGCCGTCAAGGCCCGCGAGCAGTACCTGAACAGCAAATAAGTCCCCATCGCAGGCCCCCGCCCTGCGCAAGGAGCCGCCCCGATTCAGGGAGCGGCTCTTTTTTCGTTAGAGGCACCAGCAAGGGCTCGCCACCGGCCGCAGGTCG
>CAZHFS010000465.1:0-2514 GCA_964531885.1 uncultured Propionivibrio sp. | reverse complement strand
GACTGGTTCATCGAATAGAAATGCAGGCCCGGCGCCCCGCCGGCAAGCAAACGTTCGCACAGGGCGGTGACGAGGTCGAGGCCGAAGGCACGAATCGACTCGGTGTCGTCACCCATGCCTTCGAAGCTGCGACGCATCCAGCGAGGTAGTTCAGTGCCGCAGGCGTCGGAGAAGCGCGCCAGCTTGAAGAAGCTGACGATGGGCATGATCCCGGGGATGATTGGAATGTCGACGCCGCGGGCGCGAATTTCGTCGATGAAATGGAAATAGGCGTCAGCGTTGTAGAAGTACTGGGTGATGGCGGAGTTTGCCCCAGCCTTGGCTTTGCGTGCGAATGCGTCGAGGTCGTCCTTCGGGTAACGGGCTTGCGGGTGCCACTCGGGGTAGGCGGCGACGGCAATATTGAAATGGTCGCCGGTTTCTGCCCGGATGAATTCGACGAGTTCATTGGCGTAGCGGAATTCACCGGCCTCGGCCATGCCGGAGGGCAGGTCGCCGCGCAGGGCGACGAGGCGGCGAATGCCTGCGGCACGGTATTCGTCGAGGATGTCGCGGATCTTTTGCCGGGTCGATCCGACGCACGATAAGTGGGGGGCCGCATCGAAGCCTTCGGCAGCAATTTCCTTGACGATGGCGAAAGTGCGTTCGCGTGTCGAGCCGCCGGCACCGAAGGTGACCGAGAAGAAGGAGGGGTTGAGGGTGGCGAGTTTGGCGCGGACGGCGCGCAGCTTTTCCAGGCCCTCCGGCGTTTGGGGCGGGAAAAACTCGATCGAGAGGTCTGTCGTATTCATTGTCCGTTCTACAGCAACAGGGTCGTTCGGCGGCAGGGAGCAGGCTCCCCGCCGGGAGGGCCGCTTAGTAGCGGTAGTGCTCGGTCTTGTATGGGCCGTCGACCGGGACGCCGATATAGGCAGCCTGCTCGGCGGTCAGCGTGGTGAGTTGGACATTGAGCGTCTTGAGTTGCAGCCGCGCAACCTTCTCGTCGAGGTGCTTGGGCAAGGTGTATACACCGATCGGGTATTCCTTCGTCTTGGTAAACAGTTCGATCTGGGCGATAGTCTGGTTGGCGAACGACGAGCTCATGACGTAGGACGGATGGCCGGTGGCGCAGCCGAGGTTAACGAGGCGCCCCTTGGCCAGCAGGATGATGCGGTTGCCGGAGGGCAGGGTGATGTGGTCCACCTGCGGCTTGATTTCTTCCCACGGATAGCCTTCGATCGAGGCGACATTGATTTCGGAGTCGAAGTGGCCAATGTTGCAGACGATGGCGTTGTGCTTCATCTTGATGAGATGCGGGTGGTCGATGACATGGTAGTTGCCGGTGCAGGTGACAAAGATGTCGGCCTTGTCGGCAGCGTAGTCCATGGTCACCACGCGGTAGCCTTCCATCGCGGCCTGCAGGGCGCAGATCGGATCTATCTCGGTGACCCACACCTGGGCCGAGAGGGCGCGCAGGGCTTGCGCCGAGCCTTTGCCCACGTCACCGTAGCCGCAAACCACGGCAATCTTGCCGGCGACCATGACGTCGGTGGCACGCTTGATGCCATCGACCAGCGATTCACGGCAGCCGTAGAGGTTGTCGAATTTGGACTTGGTGACCGAGTCGTTGACGTTGATCGCCGGGAATTTCAGCTCGCCGCGCTCGTGCATCTGGTACAGGCGGTGTACGCCGGTCGTGGTTTCTTCCGTGACGCCCTTGATCTGTGCCAGACGCGTCGAATACCAGCTTGGGTCGGTCTTGAGCTTGGCCTTGATCGAGGCGAAGAGGACGGTTGCTTCCTCGCTGTCGGGCTTGTCCAGAACCGAGATGTCCTTCTCGGCGCGCGCGCCCAGGTGCAGGAGCAGCGTTGCATCGCCGCCGTCGTCGAGGATCATGTTGCTGTACCCGCCGTCGGCCCATTCGAAGATGCGATGGGTGTAGTCCCAGTACTCGGTGAGCGATTCGCCCTTGACCGCGAACACCGGGATGCCCTGCGCGGCGATAGCTGCCGCGGCGTGGTCCTGCGTCGAGAAGATGTTGCACGAAGCCCAGCGGACTTCGGCGCCAAGCGCGGTGAGCGTTTCGATCAGCACGGCAGTCTGGATCGTCATGTGCAGAGAGCCGGTGATGCGTGCCCCCTTGAGTGGCTGGCTGGCCGCGAACTCCTCGCGGATGGCCATCAGCCCCGGCATTTCGGTTTCGGCGATGCGGATTTCCTTGCGCCCCCAGTCGGCGAGGGTGATGTCGGCGATGACGTAGTCTTGGGGTGTGTTAGCCACGGTATGCTCCTTGAACAGTGGCCAGCGGGAGGGCGGGATGGGACTGCTTGTGTTTCACCCCTCTTCCCGTGTCTGGCACAGGTTGATTGGATGAGCGCAGTTGTGGATTTCCGAGCCTGAAACTGATTGGCCAGTTTTGCAGCGCCCCTCGGATTAGGTATGGATTATACGTGCTCTCTGCGTCAAGCGAAAAGTGCAGGCGGTTGAAAGACGGCGTAGGGGCTTCTACGCGCTGCTACCAAGGCGCGCCAGGTA
>CAZHFS010000464.1:0-2517 GCA_964531885.1 uncultured Propionivibrio sp. | reverse complement strand
CCACTGAGCAAAACCCCGGCGTAGCGAGTGGCTGCTGAAGGCTTCGGCATCGGTCACGCCGGCCTGGCTCAGCAACTTTCGCAGCATGGGAATGATGCTGCTCGGGGTCAGTTCGGCCTCGGACAGATGCCCCCAACGGTCAATCTTGCGGAATAGCGGTCCCGCCTTCAGTTTGGACAAGGCCAACCAGTCTTCGACTGCCTCGACCGGGCACAGCCGGGACAGCGCCGGGCAGGCGTAGCTGCGGCCTTCCAGGTTGCGATCCCCCTTGCTGCGGGGCAAGAAACAGGTCAGCCCCTCGCCGGGCTTGATCTCGATGAATTCGATGCGTAGGTTAGCCAGTTCGTCGGAACGGAACCCGCGCCAGAAACCGAGGAGCACAAGGGCTCGATCACGGGTATGTCGCAGGGCGCTGGCCGAATCCCCCCGGCTAACCGCTGCTACCGTGGCCGACGTGAGCCAGTCGGCAACACCGCGCAGGATTTCCAGTTCCAGCGGCTTGGCCCGTTTCTCCTGGGCCGGATGCAGGGTTCGGATACCTTTCAACAATTGCCGAATCTTCGGGGCTTTCGTCGGGTCCGGAAAACCATGATCCTGGTGCCAGCGCGACAGCGCGGCGAGGCGGTGCTTGAGGGTGTTCAGCGACAAGGATTCGGCGTAGGCAGCCAGGTAGCGGGCAATTGAATCGATGGTTGCCGGCAACAAGCCTCCCCACTCGATCTCGAAGTGCTGGATGGCTGACGCATAGCTGCGTCGGGTGTTGGCCCGTTCGGCCGCATCGAGGTAGAGATCGACCTGGCTCATTCTGATTCTTTGGGGGGGGTTAATGCGGTGCCGTGCACGCCTGGAATGTGATTTTCCGTCGGCTTCTCGTTGATGCCTGACTGCGACAAGCCTTCAAGGATCCCGCAAGTCGAGGCTCGACGGTCATCTGGACAACGGCCGCGCAACTCAAGAAGCTGTTTTTCCAGCCCTTGGAGTTCACCGATTCGACGGACGACATGCCCGATGTGTTCATCCAGCAAGCGGTTGACCTCACCGCAGTTTTCCTCCGGCGATTCCTTGAAGCGCAATAGCGTCCGAATCTCGTCGAGTGTCATGTCCAAGCTACGACAGTGCCGAATGAAGGTCAGTCGCTCCAGGTGCATTGGCCCATAGATGCGGTAATTTCCCTCGCTCCGCCCAGGTTTCGGCAACAGTCCTTCCCGCTCGTAGTAGCGGATCGTTTCCACATTACTTCCCGCCAAACGCGCCAGTTCGCCGATTTTCATTTCTGTCTCCCTGGTT
Organism: uncultured Propionivibrio sp.; assembly: GCA_964531885.1. GTDB lineage: Bacteria > Pseudomonadota > Gammaproteobacteria > Burkholderiales > Rhodocyclaceae > Propionivibrio. Next base: position 1,230 of record CAZHFS010000464.1, on the reverse strand, counting down.
CGCTCATCACGTCCGTCCAGGCTGCAACGCGATGATGGCCATGCCACCGAGACATACGGCACTGCCCAGCAAATCCCAACGGGTCAGGGGAATTCCATCTACCTGCCATAGCCACAACAAAGCGATCGCAACATAGACACCGCCATAAGCAGCGTAGATACGACCGGCGGCGCCCGGATGCAACGTAAGCAGCCAGGCAAACAGCGCCAGTGACACGGCAGCCGGGATCAGTAGCCAGCGCGGGCGACCCTGCGTCAGCACCAGCCAGGGCAAATAGCAACCGATGATTTCGGCCAGCGCGGTGACGATGAAGAGACCCAATATCTTCAGGAACTCCAACATGCTTTTCTCCTTGAATATTTTCATTGTAGCCGCTTGACCTTGTAGCGACTCAAGGGTTTTTAATGGCATCAACGAACAGGAGATTGCCATGCCCCCCCTTGCCGAGAAGCACCGATCCAATGAGCCTGAGCGTTGCGCGTGTTCAGGTGGCTGCGCGACTGATACCTCCATTCAGGATGCGCCGCGTGTCGCCGTACCTGGCTCCCCAGGGAATTCGAACGTTTTCCGGATTCCCGCCATGGACTGCCCGAGCGAAGAAAACGATATTCGCAAGGTGCTCGCTGGCATCGAGGGGATTCGGTCACTACGCTTCGAACTGGCGTCCCGGACCCTGACCATCGACGGCGAGCAGTCTGCCCAGGAAAGCGCGCTACAGGCCGTCCGCCAGCTCGGTTTCGAAGTGCGGCCCATCGAGCATGAGAAAACCGAAACCCCATCAGGTCTCAGCGAGATCAGTAAGGCATTGATCGCCCTGGCATTGGCCATTGGGGCCGAAGCACTGGATTTCTTCGCGCCCGATACCCTGCCGTTCAAGGGGCTGGGCATGGCGTTGGCAGCGGCTGCCATCGCTTTCTCCGGATTCTCCACCTATCGCAAGGGACTCGCAGCATTGCGGCGCGGCCAGTTGAACATGAATGCCCTGATGGGCGTCGCCGTAACCGGGGCTTTCCTGATCGGTCAATGGCCGGAGGCCGCTATGGTCATGGCACTCTACGCCATCGCCGAACTGATCGAAGCTCGGTCCGTCGATCGGGCACGCAACGCCATCAAGGGGCTACTCGCCTTGACCCCGGAAACAGCCGAAATTCGCCAGAGCGATGGAACCTGGCTGGAGACACCGGCCGACAAGGTTGCCATCGGTGCACTGGCTCGGGTCAAACCCGGTGC
>CAZHFS010000463.1:0-2531 GCA_964531885.1 uncultured Propionivibrio sp. | reverse complement strand
GGGGAAGGTAGGGGCCTTCCCGGGGGGATGATGCCATTCCCACAATTGCCCCGGAGTCGCTGTGCGGTTACGGGGCAATTGTTCATTCGCGGGAGAGGGTGCTCAGCTTGTCCTGCAGCGCCGTACTGAGCGCATGCAGTTCAGTGAGTCCGGCATTGGCTTCGGCGCTCTGTCCAGACAGGTGCAGGCGGCTCAGTTCGTCGGCACGGGTATGGATTTCGCGCTCCAGGCGTTCGACTTCTGAAAAATAGGGGTGGTCGCCGTATTGCTCGCGCCCTTCGGTTTCAATCCAGCGACTCAAGCGCCACATGTGGTGGGTGAGCGGCAGGTTGGCCCGCAAACCGCTCAGGTGCTCGGTGACGGCATTGAACCAGGCGCGGTGTTCGACCAGCGCCACGAGCAAGGGGTATTCTGTGCTGGGGCGGGTGGGTTGCCCCGACCAACTCGCCGGAGGCTGCCAGTTGGCGGCCCAGTCCGGAAGGTCCTCGGCGCACATCGGGCGCGAAATGCCGTAACCCTGAGCCAGTTCGCATCCCATCTGCAGCAGCAGCACACCGTGGGCTTCGGTTTCAACGCCCTCCGCGATGACCTGTCGGCTGAGCGAGCGCGACAGCCCGAGAATGCCGGCCAGGATCGACAGGTCGTCCGGATCGGAGAGTATGTCGTGTACGAAGCTCTTGTCGATTTTGAGTTCATCGACATCCAGACGTTTCAGGTAGGTCAGTGACGAATACCCGGTACCAAAGTCGTCAAGCGAGAAGGTGACGCCGATCTGGCGGCATTCGAGGATGATCGATGCGACGTGGAGGAGATCGTCGAGTGCGCTGGTTTCGAGAATCTCGATGCACAGGTCGGCCGGAAGAATGTCAGGGTGCCTGGCAAGCTGGGTCCTGAGGCTTTCCAAGAAATTCCCATGCTGGAGTTGGTAGGCGCCAACGTTGATGCTGACCGGGATGCGTAAGCCGTCGGTACGCCATTTTGACATCTGGCGCAGTGCCTCCCCGATGACCCAGTCCCCGATTTCCGCCGACAAGGCGTCGTTTTCGATGGCCGGCAGGAAGGACGCCGGGGGCAGCAAGCCGCGCTGGGGGTGTTGCCAGCGGATAAGTGCTTCAACACCGATGATGCAGCCCGTGCGCATGTTGACCTTGGGCTGGTAGACCAGGATGAACTGCTTGGTGAGGAATGCCTGGCGGATGCTCTCCAGATTGGTGTGATGCCCGCGGATGATGCGGTCGTGTTCCAGGTCGAAGCAGTGGTAGCGGTTCTTCCCGGTCTGCTTGGCTTGATACATGGCGTGGTCGGCCTGACGCAGAAGTTGGTCGGCGTCGACATCATCGTGCTGTGGGAAGAAGGTGACGCCGATACTTGCTGAAACGTGCAGCGTGACCCCGTCGATCTCGTACGGCTGGGCGGCCGTTTCCAGAAGGCGGGCGATCAGCGGCAGGCTGCTATCCGTGGAATCCAGATCAAGCAGCACGGCGACAAACTCGTCTCCGCCGATGCGTGCCAGCGTATCGCTTTCACGGAGTGCATTGCGCATTGCCTGACTGAGGGTGACCAGCAGATGGTCCCCGGTGTTGTGACCATAACGGTCATTCACTGCCTTGAAACCATCGAGGTCGATAAAAGCGATGGCGATCGTTTGCTGGCGCCGTTCGGCTTGGCGCATGGCTTGATCGAGGCGATCGGAAAACAGTGTGCGATTGGGCAGGCCAGTGAGCGGGTCGAAGTGGGCCAGTTTCTTTAACTGCTGCTCGTGTGCCTTGGCGACGGTGATGTCCGAGAAAAGGGCAACATAATGGGTGACTGCGCCACCTTCACCGACGACGGCGCTGATGCGCAAGGATTCCGGCATCAGCTCGCCGTTTTTTTTCCGGTTCCAGACTTCGCCTTCCCAGTAGCCAGAGCGCGTCAATAGATTCCATAACTGATAGAATAACTCCATGTCGTGCAGTCCGGATTTGAGCAGGCGCGGGGTCTGGCCGAGGACTTCCTGGCGGCTGTAACCGGTGAGACTTGTGAATCGGGCGTTGACATCGAGAATGACGGCATCCGGGCTGGTGATGACGATGCCTTCGTGGGCGCCGGTAAAGACGCTGGCAGCCAGGAGAAGCTGTGCTTTGTGTTCGCTGTGTTCTAGCGCAATGCCGGCCAATTGGGCGAATTGCTCGGCGATCCGGCACTGATCGGACGAAGGAGGCTGGGCAGAGGCGTGAAAAAGGGCAAGGACCCCGCAGGCTTGGCTGCTGCTGTCGAATACCGGAAACGACCAGCAGGCATGGATGCCTGCACGTTCGGCGGTTTCTCGCAGTTCAGACCAGGCTGGCGACGAGGTGATGTCGTTTTCAAATACCGGTGCTCCCGCATAGGCTGCCGATGCGCAGGAAAACGCTGTGGGAGACAGGTAGGTTCCGGCGAGGAGGGAAGTAAAAAAGTCCGGCAGATTCGGGGCGGTTGCCGACGCCAAGCTGGTTTTTTCAGCGTTCAGCGGCAGGAATTCCGCCAGCGCCAATTTCTGACCGCGATAA
>CAZHFS010000462.1:0-2537 GCA_964531885.1 uncultured Propionivibrio sp. | reverse complement strand
ATCATGGCCGCCAGGCTGCCCATGCCGAATTCCTTGTTCCAACGCTGGCAGAAAACCAGAATCAGCGGGAAGTACACCATCAGCGGGGTAATGATGTTGGTCGCACCGTCACCCACCCGGTAGGCCGCAGTGGTCATTTCCGCACTGACACCAACCAGCATCAGCATCGGAACCATGACCGGTGCCAGGAGCGCCCATTTGGCACTGGCCGAACCAATGAACAGATTGACGAAGGCCGTGAACAGCACGATCACCGTCAACAGCATGGGGGCCGGCATGTTCATCGAGCGCAGCGCATCGGCACCATGAACCGCGATGATCAACCCAAGGTTTGACCAGTTGAACATCGCCACAAAGTGCGAAACCACAACGGCCAAGACCAGGAAGTAAGCCATGTCGCCCATCGATTTGGTCATCATTTTGACAAGGTCGCGATGATTATTCAGGGTACCGGCAGCCTTGCCATAGGCCCAGCCAGAAGCCAGGAACAGCATCATGAACCCAGCAACGAGCGACTGGTAGAAGGGCGTCATCTGCCCGGCAGGCGGCGCCTTGACGTCGATCAGCGGCGTACCCGGCCCCCAGGTCATGAAGACCCACAACCCGATCACCGCCAAAGCGGCATAACCGGCATGGCGCAAACCTCTCTTCTGTGCATCGGTGAGCGGCGCACGTAGATCCTTATCCTCGGCAGCATGGCTCTCGTCCATCTGGTCCGCACGGAACTTACCCAGACGCGGTTCGATCATCTTGTCGGTGACGTACCAGATCACCGGCAGGAAAACGAAAGTCATCCCCATGATGAAGTACCAGTTACCGGCAATGTTTGCCTTCCAGCCTGGAAGGATGGTCACAACGGCGGACTGGGTGATGCCGAAAAGAAGCGCATCGAGCTGGCCTGGAAACAAGTTGGCCGAAAAACCGCCTGACACCGCGGCAAACGACGCAGCAATCCCGGCGATCGGATGCCGCCCGGCCGCATGATAAATCAAGGCAGCAAGCGGAATGAGCACGACGTAAGCGGCATCGGCAGCAAGGTGGCCCATCATGGCCACAAAAGCCACGATCGGAGTCAGCAGCCATTTAGGGGCGTTGGCCACGCTGGCGCGCATGGCCGATCCAAACAAGCCGGTCCGCTCGGCAACGCCAGCACCCAGCATGACCACCATGACCATTCCCAGCGGATGGAAGCCTGTGAATGTCCTCGGCATTTCCACCCACAGTTTCTGGATGTTGGCCGCTGACAACAGGCTGGTCACAGTAATCATTTTCCCGGTTCCGGTCGCCGGGTCCTTGATCGTCGGATGCAAGGCCGACACACCCATCCACTGGGCAACGACCGAAATGACCACGAGCCCGAGGATCAGATACAGAAACAAAAAAACCGGGTCGGGCAGGCGATTGCCGGTCCGCTCGATCCACCCAAGAAAACCTGTCTGCGCTCTCGGCACAGTCATGCTTGCAACATTAGACATGCTACCTCCCATAAGGACTTATTTTTGACCAGCCCATGTGCGGGTCCCGGAAGGGCATTCCGAGCCCCCACAGGGGATGGATTGGTGCCGGCGATCAGGGCGGCACCCCGGTCGGAAGAAGAAACGCACCGAGATTCAGGAGAGCCTGGCGGACTTCAAAATGGAAGTTCCCCCTTCACAATTCAAAGCACATCAAGCACAACAAACACCTGAATAAAAATACAATATTCCGCCCTAACCCTTGCCTATCATGAAGCTTGGCAAGGCGAACCGATAACTCACAAAGCCGACAAATCGCCAGCGGCGCTGATTCTAGAAAACCAGAGAGGCGAATTCTATCGATTTATATTTGCCGTATCAGTTAGAATTTTCGACACTTTAACTGCATGACATACGATATTCTTGTCGGTTTTTTTGCAAACAAAATACAAATCAAGAAAACTTCGGCGACAGACTGCGCTTCTCGCGGGATGCCACAAACAACCCCCTCCACGATCCGACACCTTCGTCTGCCTGTCCTCAGGTGATCGAGAAAAGCCGCTCTACCCCGTGCCAGCCGCAGATTTACATGCCCAACGCGCCTGCACGCATCAACAACGTCCGCCCGCCCCTTGCGTCCGCCTCGCCATGCCCCGCTACCCGCGCCTTGGCATCTGGGGCGCCGCCACGGAGAAACGGCTGAGTGCGGTAAGATATCGAGTCGCCCCGGCCAGGAGCCACCATCCACGGGCTTTCTGAGGCATGGGCGCCAGGATTGATGATTCATGGGTCTTCCAGAACATCGATTGGTGCAGGGCCCGCAGGCCGTTTTTAAAGCCCCTGGACACACAGTAATCGCGGCACGAACAGGAAGTGTGGCGAAAACCGAAAATTTGATCTGGTTTCTCCGCTCGTGCAGAGGACAAACACAAAGATGGACAGACACTCAAGCTATCGCCCTGCCTGCCGCGATCAAACAGAAATTTGAGGTTACCCCGACGATGCATGCTGCCCTCCCATTGCGCCACTTCCTGCTCGCGCTGGCGATCGTCAGCGTCTGGGGCACCAACTTCGTCGTCATCA
>CAZHFS010000461.1:0-2538 GCA_964531885.1 uncultured Propionivibrio sp. | reverse complement strand
GCCGTGAACCACGACGGTGACTCTGACTCGACAGGCTCAATCACCGGCAATTTGCTGGGCGCCATGCACGGCGTCCGAGCGATACCAGCCGAATGGCTGGAGCCTCTGGAGTTGCGCGAAGTCATCACGTCCCTTGCGGAAGACCTGTACGCCTTCAAAGATTGGGACATAGGCGAGTACAGCGAGAACGCGGAGATGAACCAGCGCATTTGGCAGAAATACCCCGGGTTCTAAATGAAAACGGTGGCCACTGGAAACAAACACCTCGCATGGGAGTAATGACATGACCGCTCAGATTGCAGAACGACTGCACTACCAGGGAGAGGACGTTGCCATGTGCACGAACCCCCTCAGCGACTATTTCGCCATGGGGGGCACGAACCCGCGCTTCGAGTCCAACTGCACGGCCTTGTGGCGTGGCTACGTTGGTAGCTGGGAAATCGTGGATGACCGCCTGTACCTGGTGGGGCTGAGCGGAACGCTCGAGGGCGGAGCCGACGCAACGTTGGCAACCATCTTCCCGGACTTTCCCGATCGCGTGTTTGCCCACTGGTACTCCGGCACGATCCGCATCCCCCAGGGCAAACAGCTCGAGTATGTCCACATGGGCTACGGCAGCACCTTCGAGCGGGACTTGTTCTTGGATATCGAGCGAGGTGTGATTGTGGCCACCCGGGTTCGTCATAACGGTACCGCCGAGTCTGATAACGCTCCCGAAGGCTACGAGGTCGGCGCCATGACGGTGTTCCCTCGAAGCGGTAAGGGTGAGGGGGAGTCGGCGTGATCTATCTCTACTGGTACCTCGGCATCGGCGCGGTTGTCCTTGCCATCGTCTACGGCGCACATCACCTGACAAAGGAGAAGGAGTCTGACTCCCTTCGTGAGTTACTCGAAGCCGTCAACCCGGATCGCAAGAAGCTTTCCTACCGCATCCTCAACAACATCGTCGCCCCCGTCCTTGCGGCCATCCTCGTGGTCGCCGTCTGGCCAGTGGCGATCTACATGAAGGTCAAGGAGATGCTCCAGAAGAAGGAAAGCTACGTGTCCCCGGAGGAACGTGAATTTGCAGTCGAGCGCGAACACCTGTTGGAGCGACTGACGGTGCAGGAGATCGAGAGGCGTGAGGTCGTCACAGACCCGCTCAAGGCTGCGCCTGATTTGCCCTTTGGCCACCTCAATGCAGCGTGGCAGGAATTCCTCCAAGGCAAACCCGATGGTGCCGAGCTGTGGTCGTTCTCGGCACAGTGGCAGACGACATGGGGACGCAAGGAGCTGCGGTGTGGATACGCGGTGGTCCAGGACGGAGCGCCGGGCGCCCACTTTCTGACGGTGTGGAAAGACATTCCGGAAGAGGCGGAAGGCGGTGGCAGCGCCAAAAAGGCGCGCGCTGGCGACATCCCAGGCTGGCTCAGGAAGCAGGCTGACTGAGAGTCAGGCGCGACGGCTCATCAAGGAGATCCCATGCAATACAAGAAAGGCGATCGCGTAAAGCATCCGAAGAAGCCGGATTGGGGCATTGGCCAGGTGCTTGCCGACAGTACCGGCGGAACGGTACGAATCTTCTTCACCCATGCCGGTGAGAAAACGATGTCCCTGGATTTCGTGCAGCCCGAGAAGCTGTCGGGCGATGCGGCGTCGAGTCCGATCCTGGACCAGTTGAATCTGGCCGCACAGCCCACCAGGGATGCGAAAGGGAAAGTTCTCTGCACGAATTGCGGCGCGCCGACGCAGTTTGGCGAAACAGCAAATCCAAAGCGGCATCAATTGGGTTGGTGCGAGCCCTGCTTTAAGCACAGTCAGCGAACGTTCAAAGACGAAACCACTGGGGAAACGCGCTACATAGACGAATTCCGAACGATCGACGGTATCAAGAGCCGCTATGGCCCGCACTGAGGAGCAGCATGTACGAAATTGAAATGCATGAGATGTCGGAAGCATTCTTCCCCTGCTGGAAGGCAGCCGGCATCCACTTGAGCAAACAGGCCGATGGCGGGATCCAGTCATGGCTCCGCGCACACCCCTATCCGCCGTTCCTGGAGCATCTGTCGTTCCGTCTGGGCAACCAACTGTACTTCGTGCGCGTCGAGGACGTCGATGGGAAAGTGCGGGGCCCCGGAAACCCGCAAGGGTTCATCACGGCTGCCAGGATGGCCAACGGTCGAGCCTGCATTCTGCCGATGAAGAAGAAACTTTTCGGTGGCGCCTGGGTGGCAGACATGCCGGGATGGGGCTTGCTGGACCCGGATACCAGAAAGCCGATCGATCCCGTCGCTTTGGTCACGGACCAGAAGATCGAGATGACGCCATGGGAGGTTCACGACATGGCCGTGCAAGTGGTCCGCGACCATCTGGACAAGCAAGGCTTCGAGTTGATGTCCTGGCAGGGCAATCCGGAGGTGGATCCCTCAATCTGGTTCATCGGCCAGTCCAAACGGCCGGAGTGGGTGGTAGTGCGTTCCGCAATATTTCCGGCCAATAGCGCCGAGCGCCCGAGCAACTGGCAGGCGATTGCAGCCAGCTGCGCCAAGATGAGCACCA
>CAZHFS010000460.1:0-2541 GCA_964531885.1 uncultured Propionivibrio sp. | reverse complement strand
ATGTCCTGAGCACGAAAACGCTCGATGACCGCTATGACTCTCTGTGGCAGGTCGTCAAAGATTGTCTGCAGGTGGTGGTGATCGACCTCGACAAGAATGACGAGACGCAGGTCATCTTCGAAACCCTCAATGCGCGTGGTGAAGACCTGCTGCCTGCCGACCTGATCAAAAACTACCCATTCCGCCGTGCAGCAGCGGACAAAGAGAACGTCGAGAAACTTTACTCCGATCACTGGCAACAGTTCGAAACCCAGTGGTGGCGCGATCTGGTCAAACAAGGCCGGATTACCCGACCCCGTGTCGACGTTTTCATCTGTCAACGGCGATTCAAAATTGATACAGATTTCCTTCGTGCAGCGATTTAAAACTGATACACCCCCATACCCTCTCACTGCGCGGTAATTGCTGCCTGCAGGGCGGGCCGAAGGCCCAACCGGAAGGCGGCAATTACCGCGCGGCATTCAACCGCCGGCCTCTCCTTTCCTGACTTGAACCATCCCGGCCTGCCGTTGATGCTTCAAACGGTAACTTTCACCGGCAATCGGCACGATCCGCGCATGATGTAGAAGTCGATCCAGCAAAGCAGCGGTCAGCGTCGCGTCTTGTGCGAAAGTGGCATCCCATTGGCCAAACGGCAGGTTGCTGGTGACGATCAGCGATCCCCGCTCGTAGCGCGCCGCAATCACCTGAAAGAACAAATTCGCCTGCTCCCGGTTCATTGGTAGATAGCCGATTTCGTCGATGATCAGCAAGCGGTAGCCGTTGATTGCCCGCTGCATGACGGTCTTCAGTTGGTTCTGTGCATGCGCCACCGACAAGGTCATTAACAAATCCGCCGCCGTCGTGAAGCGAGTCTTGATCCCCGCCTGGGTGGCGCGATACCCCAGCGCAATCGCCAGATGCGTCTTGCCAACGCCGGAGGGGCCGACCAATACAACGTTCTCGTGACGCTCGACAAAGCCCAGGCCGGCCAGTTCGTCGATCTGGCTCTTGTTGACGCCCGCTGCGAAGGCGTAGTCGAAGTCCTCCAGCGTCTTGATCGCCGGAAATCCGGCCAGCCGAGTCAGCATGCTTTGTTTCCTGACCTGCCGGCCGGCGGCTTCGGTTTTAAGCAGCGATTCCAGGAAGTCGCTGTACGCCGTGCCTTGTTCTGCGGCAGTCTGGGCGGCGCTGGCGTAGCCTTGGGCGACGAAAGGCAAGTTGAGGGTTTCGCACAGAAACTGCATCCGTTCATATTGCAGGTTCATTGCATCACCGCCACGTCAGTGCGCCACGCTGCGAGCAGTTGTTCATACACAGCCAGCGGATGCTGGGCTGGCAAGGAGGTCGCGATGCACTCGGCCACCGTCGCCGGCCGTGCGTTGCTTTGGTTGCCGGCGGTTGGCTTTGCCGCCAGCGGTCTGGCCGCCGCAATATCACCACGCCACATGGCCGGAATGGCTTGCAGGTGCGCTTGCTCTTGTTGCAGCTGTTCGCTCGGCTGGCACTGGGTCGTGCCGTGGATGCGCACGTTGGCAACCTCTTTGAGCCAATGCCTGACTTCGACATTGGCGGTGACGACGTCAAGTTGCAGGCCCGCCTGTTTGAGCTTGGCGACCAAGGGGACGTAGAACGAACGGCGCAGGTAGCCGTTGAAGCGTTCGACCTTGCCTTTGGTACGGGCGCGATAGGGGCGGCAAAGCTTGATGACGAAACCACAGTGCTTGGCGTAATCAAGAAAGCCGGCGTGGTAGCGATGCTCACCTGGCCCATCAACATCGCGTTCGAGAACGACGGTCTTCATATTGTCGTAAAGGATGCGCCGGGGGACGCCTCCCAGGGCTGCGAAGGCTTTCTGGTGGCAATCGATCAGCGTGCCGACTTTCATGTCGGCAACGAATTCAACGTGACTGGCCCGGCTGTAGCCCAGCGTGGCACAGAAGGCGTAGAGCGGTTCGCGGCCCTTGCGGAATTCAACCCAGTCGACCTGCATTTGTTCGCCAGGCACCGTTTCGAACCGGACCACGGGCTCGGCCGGTAGCGTCGGCCTGATCTCTCGCAGGAAGCGACGCAGCTGGCTCATGCCGCCCTGGTAGCCTTGGGCGGTAATCTCCCGATGCAGTACTGTCGCCGGTATCCAGAGCGGATGCGCCGATGCTTGTCGCTCTCTCAGGTAAGCCTCGTAGGGCGATAGCTTGCTGGGACGCTTCTTCTGGCGTTCGTATTTCGGTTTATGTCCAGCCGTCAGATGGCTACGCACCGTGTTCACCGCACATCCCACTTCCGCCGCTATCCGGCGAAGGCTGAAGCCGTGTTTCCTCAAAACCTCGATTTCCATGTACACCTCGTTCGTGATCATCGACGCCTCAAATACGCCGATCTTCTCAATTCGGTGTATCAGCTTTCAATCGCCGCCCTGTATCAATTTACTTCCGCTGGTGACACCTCCAGCCGCAGGCAGGCCTTCGCCGTCTCGGTTCGAGCCTCCTCCGCCTCGCGCAGGGCCTGGTCGCGCTCCGTCGTCAGACGCGCGACGTCCTCCTCCCGAGCGACGATTCGACC
>CAZHFS010000459.1:0-2543 GCA_964531885.1 uncultured Propionivibrio sp. | reverse complement strand
TCGCTTCAAGAGCGACGTGCACAAGGCAACCAGAGATGCCACGCCCAGCTTCGCCCCGGACTTTGCTGCATCAAAAGCCCGCAGCTGGACTGTGAACTCGTGCTGTCTTGGATCTTTGTCTCCGACCAATTGCATGGATCTGGCGTACAGGTTCTGCTCGGCAAAACCAATGCTCTCGCGGAACGCAGGTGGGATGGGCTTGTTGAGCACCTTCACACCGGACCCAGGACCTTCGTTGACCTCGATGCGGTAGAGGCCGGAGCCTTCCTCACCGCCGCCCGGGCTGATGGTCCAGACCTGACCTGGCTCCAGCGGATCGCTGCCGATGCTGTTTTCGCTTTGCAGCTCCGGCGTAGAGACGAACTTTTCGACCCCGTCTGCGCCCATGATGTAGCTGAAGTGCGTATTGCGAAACTCAGCAGCGCCCACTCGCTTTTGCTGCTCTTTTACGCGGCGCCGAACCTCCATCGCGATGCGTACGGCCCACTCCAGATCTTCTTCGGGTACAGGGACATCTGCGCTCGGGTACAGCAGTTTGAGCAAACCGCTGGCAGTCTTGTTGATCGCATTCGTATCGCGGCCAGACAAGGCACCGCCAAAGAACACGCGGTTTTGCAATTCGCTCACGCGGCTCTGATTGCGAAGCTGGCTCCAGCACTCGGACAGAAAGTCGCTGACCAAGCCGAAGTGGTTGGTCACCAAGTCCTTGTTGATCTTGGGCACGTCCCAACCAGGCAAGAACGCATGGATGCGGTCCATGAATGCGGTGTCGTCCCGCATTTCTGGCGGCATCGGCCCAAAGAGGTGGCCGATGCGCTGCTGGTGCTCTACATCGACGTCGAAATTGCCCACCATCACAATGCTGCCATCGGCGCGAATGCTCTCTTTGCCTCGACTGAACTCACCGGACTCCATGTAGCCCTTCATGATGTTCACGCCATCCTTCTGGTCGAAGGAGATGCCCGACACCTCATCGAAGCAGACCACGTCGTATTGGCAAACTAAGCCCCTACGACCTCTGGCCGTGTTCTCCACAAACATCTTGGCAACAGTAGCTTTGCCGCCTGATACAAGGTGAGCGTAGGGCGAGACCTGCTGGAACAGATGGCTCTTACCGGTGCCGCGAGGCCCGAGTTCAACTAGGTTGTAGTTGCGCTCGACGAACGGCACCATGCGCAGCAGCAGCGCATTCTTCTGCCGCTCGTTCAAACCAGCGGGTTCAATCCCAATGGATCGGAGCAGCAACGACTTCCACTCCTCGCTCGTGAATTCGGCGCGTGCCTTGGACAGTGTCTCCAGCACGTCGCGTTTCGATAGCTGAATCTCCCGCAGGGAGGTGATCCCAAACGGACGCCCCTTGGCTTCCTGCGCGATTGCCACATCAAACGTCACGCCCAGCTCGGCATAGAAGCCCCCCGTCAGCATGCGTTCGTGTTGGTTCACCAGCTCGCTGCTGATCCGCACATCCGTCAGCCGCAGGCTCGGCAAACTTGCAACGTACTCGCCCTTGTTGTCGACGCGCGCCGTCACGAGGTCAATGATCTTTACCTCGCCAGTCTCCAGAGCCTTGGCCTTGAACAGTTCCTCCTCGCCGGCCCGCACCGTGCGGGACTTGAGCTGGCGTTGAACAATCTCTAGCCCTTCGTCAATCTCTTCCTGATCCGTGCTGGCGCAATACCTCCCGAGCATGAACTCGACCACGTATGTGGGTACCGGAAATTGCCGACTAAAGGTGCGGACCAAGTCTTTCCGGACCAGATACCCGTCGAGTACCGAGGCGGCTTTCTTGTCTATCTGATCCAATTCAATCATTCATCATCCTCCGCCAATCACGGTGTTTGCCTCGGCTACCAGCTCGCCCGATGCGCTGAGCAGGACCAAAAACGCCGCGCGGCCTTGCAGTTCTTCGTTCTCAACAACCACCGATGCGGTGCCGTTGTCCTTGAGCGACTTCACGCTCACGACCACGCTGGACGCCGGGTCGCCAGCCTGGGTGCGAATATCCACGGACAAATTCGCGTACTGGCCATCCACAGCTACCGTGCAGCGCAAACCCTTCCAGGCGATGTCGGTGACCTCGACTACCTGCTTGCCTGAAGCGCTCCCGCTTCGGGTCACTATCAACTCCAGCGTCAGACACTCCTGCAAACTCAATCCGCCGTGGTTGTAATCCACCGATTTGCCATAGCAGCTCACACCGTCCGCCAGCGCGAACTGCTGATTGGGGTTCCAAAACCAAGGGTACAAACGCTCACTGGTGGAAGCGCCAGGCTTGATTGAGGCACAGCGTCCCCATTTGTTGTCAGTGAGGTCCTTGGACATTTGGATCGTGGGTAACTTGCCCGGCATTAGTAGCCAGCCGTGGTCAGTCACCACCCTAACGCTGTTCCAGCCTGCAGCCAACAAAGCGGCGATGCGTTCTGCAATCTCTGCGAGTAGCGGGTCGATGTGCTTGGCAAGCTTCCAGCCGCGCGCATGGCCCTCGCTGTCGATGTCGCCAAATTCGCACCACGCGTTGCCCTGGCCATCGCCGTTCTCGGTAC
>CAZHFS010000458.1:0-2549 GCA_964531885.1 uncultured Propionivibrio sp. | reverse complement strand
AGCAGTTCGCGCAGTCGCTTGTCGTCATCGACAACGAGCAGTTTTCTTTCGTTCATCCCTGAATCGTAACAGGAAGGGCGGGCGGCGTTAATCCTTGCCGGTTTGAAAGTGAGCGATCATCCGGTTGGCGAGATTCCAGACCGGCAGGGAAAACAGGACGACGACGAATAGCCTGGCCACCTGAAAGGCAGTGACCAGGGCGACGCCCAGGTGCAGCGTTTTGGCCGTGATGCACATTTCCGACAGCCCGCCAGGGGCGGTCGAAAGAATCATCGTGCTGCCCGATTCGCCGATCAGCCAGGCGATCGCTAATCCCAGGGTCGTGGTCAGCGTGAGGCTGAGGAAGGTGCTGGCCACGATGCCGACCAGGAGGCTGCGTGATTCCTGCTTGAGGCTGGGCTTGAAGCGGGTGCCCAGCGCGGTTCCGAGCAGTACCTGTGCCAGGAGCGAGAGCTCGAAGGGCAGCGACGTGAGCGCGTTGCCGCTGACGGTGATCCCGGCGCTGATTAATAGCGGGCCAAGGATCCAGGCGTTGGGGATGCCCGCTTTCATGAACAGGAAACCGGCCGTGACGGCGGCCAGTACCAGGATGCCCAGGCCAGGAAAATTGAAGGGCACCTTGGATGAGGTGGTGAGGATGTCGCCGCTGGCACCAAAGAGGGTGACCCCGATCGGGATCGTGGCGACGACGAGCAGGATGCGGATCGAGTGTGACAGCGCGACCTGGTCAAAGCGCGCACCGGCGCGTTCGGCCATGATCGCCATTTCGGAGGCGCCGCCGGGAACGCTGGCGAAATAGCCGGTGACGTAAGTGATGCCCGATATTTTCGTTTGCAGGTAACCACTGAGCGCGCCGATGCCGATGGCGGCAAAGGAAGCGAAGAGCATGTAGGGCCAGAACCCAAGCAGGTACCGGCTGACCTCCGGGGTGAAGTAGAGCCCGAGGGCGCAGCCGATGATGAGTTGGCCGGCCTGGCGGCCGCCGCGGATTTCGCCGACTTTGACGCCGTTCATTGCTGCCAGGCCGACGCCGAAGAGCGGGCCCAGCATCCAGGGCAGGGGGATGCGCAGGAAGGCGCACAGTGCGCCGGCGGTCAGGCTGATCGCCAGGGCGGTGAGAATCGGACGCAGGCAGGTTGTCAGGTTTTTCATGGTGTCAGTCCCATCGTGCGATGGGGGCCAGAAACAAAAACCCCCCGCGCGGCGGGGGGTTGAGTATCAGGATAGGATGAATCCCGGCCTGATGGCAAGCATTGTTTTTGTTAGATGCGGATGGTGCCGAGAACAATGGCGGTGGCCAGCCAGATCAGCGAGATGCCGATGGCGGGCAACAGGGCGAACTTCTGCAGATCGCCGAATTCCACCTTGTTCAGACCAACCAGCAAGTAGGTCGAGGGAACCAGCGGGCTCAGCAGGTGCGAACCCTGGCCGATCAGGGCGGCACGGCCCATTTCGTCGGCCGGGATGCCGTAGGTGGCAGCAGCCTTGGCCAGGACCGGCAGAACGCCAAAGTAGAAGGCGTCGTTGGTCATGAAGAAGGTGCCCGGCAGGCTGATCAGCGCGGTGATCACCGGGAAGTGCGGGCCCCAGGCTTCCGGAACGGCGGCGATGATCATCTTGGACATGGCGTCGACCATCTTGGTGCCCGACAGGATGCCCATGAAGATGCCGGCGGCAAAAACCATCGACACGACCGGCATGGCGTTGGCGCCGTTGGCGGCGATGCGGCCTTGCTGTTCCTTGTTCTTGTAGTTGATCAGGAGGCCGAGTGCGGTACCGATCATGAACAGCAGGGCGAGCGGCAGGACTTCGGTCATCAGGCAGGTCATCAGCGTGGCGACCAGGAGGGCGTTGGCCCACAGACGGTCCGGACGCTTGAGCGCTTCGGCTTCCGGATCTTCCGAAACCGACTTGTGGCTACCGTCGTGCTGGAAGTCGATGACGCCAAGGCGCTTGCGTTCCTGCATGCCCCAGTAGTAGCCCATGCCACAGACGAACAGGGTGCCGAGGAACATGCCGGGGATCATCGGCACGAAAACCTGGCTCGACTCGACGCCCAGGGCAGCGAGCACACGGCCGGTCGGGCCGCCCCACGGGATGATGTTCATCACGCTGTTCTCGAGCAGGGCGAGTGCCGGGAGGATGATCGGGCGGATGCCGAGTTTGCGGTGCACGGCCATCATCGCGGAACACGTGACGAGGTAGGTGGTCGAACCGTCACCGTCGAGCGAGATGAAGGCGGCCAGCACAGCGGTGCCGACGCAGACCTTCATCGGGTCGCCATGCACCATCTGCAGGATCTTCTTGATGATCGGATCGAACAGGCCGGCGTCGATCATGATGCCGAAGAAGAGAATGGCGAAACAGATCATGATGCCGGTCGGGGCGACGCGGCGCACACCGTCCATCATCATCTTGCCGAGCTTGGCGTCGTGGAAACCGAGGCCAATGGCAAAAATGATGGGAATCAGAATCAATGCGTTCATGGCTGACATGCGCTTGGACATGATCAGGTACATGAAGACTGTAATCATTGCAAAGCCGGCGAT
>CAZHFS010000457.1:0-2567 GCA_964531885.1 uncultured Propionivibrio sp. | reverse complement strand
CCGTTCTTCATCGCCAGATCCATGATCTTGCAGATCTTCTCGGCAAACGTCTCCGACAGCGAACCGCCCAGAACCGTGAAGTCCTGCGCGAAAACGTACACGGTGCGCCCATCGATCGTCCCGTGCCCGGTAACCACGCCGTCGCCCGGATAGACCGTCTCTTCCATGCCGAATTCATGGCAGCGGTGGGTTTTGAACATATCGAATTCTTCGAACGAATCCGGATCAAGCAGGAGATCGATGCGCTCGCGCGCCGTCAGCCGCCCCGCGGCATGCTGCTTGTCAATCCGATCCTGCCCGCCGCCAAGGCGCGCTTCCGCGCGCCGTTGCATCAACAACTCCAGTTGCTTTTCAGCTTCCATGGCTTCTACCTGACAATAAAAAAAGCGAAATCGTTTGTGCTGCGACTGCCCTGGCCAGTGAGCCCCTGCCATCTGCGAAGCCGGGAGCCAAGCTCACCCCCTGAAAGCCTCCTCCGCACTGGGAACTGCATTCCTCAGTCGATGCGGCACAGCGACAAATTGCTGCACCCGACATCAAGATCACCGACCATTCATTCTTTCATTGCTATCAAATGCATTCTTAATCGTGATGGCAAGCGCAACAAGCAATTGTTTTGCACAATATACTTCTGTTTCGGAACGAACAATGAAAGCGCGTTGCACATCGTGATAAAAACAGAATATCCTTAAATATCATTCTCTTGCACTTTAGCCACTCCGGCCTTCAAAGCCATCGACTCAGCCTACTTTGCCTGCCATACGAGACAAATGCGAACGACCCAGCGCACTCCATTGCATTTCTGATCGGCAGAAATGGTAGTACACACCATCATTGAACATCGCCCATCGCGCCAAACTTCCACAAACAGTGCTCTCCGCCGCGCCGATTTGCGTCGAAAGCGCTCACATCGAGTCGCGATCCGCTGCCAATGAGGTTCTCGCAAAGCTATTCCCATCCGGCCACCGCGCTGCACGCGACGCAAGCCCTCTCCGCTGGATGAACGAGCAAAATTGGCACGCAAAGGAAATGTTCCTTTGCGAGCACAAATGTACGTTTACGAACTTTTACACAAATCCGCTTCGCCTCCGCAGCAATTTGACCCACCTCGCGTCACACGAGACCCGGAGTGTTGCATCGCCCCAACACGCCTTGGGAAACGCAAATTATTTGCTGCGCTGGTCGGAGCGCATACTGGCCTCGTGGTCCGGCGATCGCTCACGCTTATTGTCTTGACATGCCCAGATCGCCGCATCCCGGACGCCTTGCCGTGCATCCCACTCGCCGACTTGTTCAGCGCTTCCCGAACGGGTAACGCGCAAGCGTGCATCTCAGCGGGTACGGCTCGTCTATACTGAATCAAGCCTCCCCGGCCGGAACATCCTTTCGGCACACGAGCAGCGTGCAACCGGACTGTCCCGATGAGTTTAGAAACGCTCTATCGTAGTCGGCTCTTCTTGCGGTTATTTGCATCGACCGCGATGGTTCTCTGCTTGGCGTTTGTTGGCGTGTATTTCCTGGCGGTCCCTTTTATCCAGGCAACCGTCGAACGCCGTGAGGCCGAAGCCGCGCGTGCCATCCTTGACGTAGCCTTCGATCAGCTTGATCTGGTCCACCACGGCTTGGAACGTTACCGCGCGCGAGTGCTGGCAGAGAAACGCCAGCAACTCAGAAGCCTGATCAAGGCGCTCGCGGTTCGCGCCGATGTGCTGGACAAGCAGATTCGGAACGGTAAGCTCACATCGGCCCAGGCGCAACAATTGTTGCTCGAAGAAATCGCACGTACCCGACCGGGAAAGGACGAGTATGTGTTTGCCATTAGCTACGATCAAACAGTGCTGTCTCACCCTGACCCTGCCTGGCAGGGCCAGGATGCTGCCAAAGCGGTCGACCCGACAGGGATGTCAGTTGCCCGGCGCACCCTAGATCTTGCACGGGCAGAGGGAGAAGGCTTTTTCACCTACCGATGGCCACGCCTCGGCGAAAGCAAACCGGTCGAAAAAATGGCCTTCGTCATGGACATCCCGGCATTCAAAATGGTCATCGCCACGGCCCTGTTCATCGGCGACATTGACGGGCAGGTCGAAGCTCGCCGCGATGAATTTTTCCGCGAACTGCGCGTCTCGCTGAACAAGATCCGGATCGCACGCACCGGTTACCTCTACATCTATGACCGCAGCGGCCTCCTGCTCATCCACCCGAGCCCCTCACTCGAAGGACGAAGCGTCGCCACCATTATCGATCGGCGAAGCGGCAAACCCATCCTCGACGTCCTCAATGCTAGCAGCGACGGCGTTGAGCCCGCCCGCTACATCTGGGATACGCCCTCGGACCCCGGCAATTTTGTCTACGAAAAAGTGGCCTGGGTCCGTTATCAAAAAGGGCTGGACTGGCACATCGCTGCCTCCGTCTATCAGGATGAGCTGAATGAAACTGCCACCACCGTGCGCAACCGAATGCTGGGCGTGCTATCGCTCCTGCTCGCCGTGGCGATTGGCTTCGTTTTCCTGCTCAGCCGGCGCATGACCGCACCGCTCAAGCAACTGCTCGACACCACGCGGCAAGTG
>CAZHFS010000456.1:0-2569 GCA_964531885.1 uncultured Propionivibrio sp. | reverse complement strand
GTACCGGCAACCGGGTAAGGCGCATCAATGCGGTGCTCCAACATCCCGATCCGGCCTTACCGTGGATGTTGGCCAATATTGATCGCGAAGTGACCGGCGCGCCGGATGTCCAGATCCTCGAATGCAAAACTGCCGGGATCAACGGCGCTCGCCTCTGGCGGGACGGCGTGCCGGAGTACGTGCAGTTGCAAGTGCATCATCAGTTGGCCGTCACCGGAAAACAGGCTGCCGATGTCGCGGTCCTGCTGGGCGGACAGTATCTGGATATCCACCGGATCGAACGCGATGACCGCCTGATTGCTCGTCTCATCGAACTGGAGCGGCAGTTCTGGCAGTACGTCGAAACCGATACTCCGCCTCCAGCCGATGGCTCCGACTCGGCGGAGTCGGCCTTGCGGTGTCTGTATCCCGAGGACAGCGACAAAACCATCGACTTCCGTGACCACCGGAACCTGTCGGCGTGCTTTGCCGATCTGCTCGCCGTGCGTCAATCGATTTCCGAACAGGAAAAGCTTGAAGCACAACTGAAGCAGACCCTGCAGCAAGCGATGGGCAGCGCCACGCGGGCGGACTTCGAAACCGGCAGCGTGACCTGGAAGAAGGCCAAGGACAGCGTTGTCCTCGATGTCACTCGCCTGCTCAAGGATCAGCCTGACCTGCCGCAACGCTATGCACTTGCCAAGACCGGCAGTCGGCGCTTTCTCGTTCTTTGAGCATCCCCCAACCGCCTCTGCCGTCACCCGATCAAGCGGGTGCGGCGGAGGCTTTCTCTTTTTTCGATTGAAGGAGTACGTCATGTTGAAAGGCCTGAGTATCACCCCGCCGATTCTGGGGCGGATTTCCATCGGCAAGGTTGTCGAGAGGAACGGCAAACGCCTGCCGGAGAAGGACGACCAGTTTACGATCACGTCGCAGGTGCAAAACCCAAGCGGATGGTTGCCGCATCCCCTCGATGAGAGCTTCCGGCAGGAGCAGGGCGGGAAACTGCGCAGCATTCCAATCCGTTTGCTGTTCAACGATCCGGACCTCAATTTCCGTGCCGACTACAGCCTGTTCGACCGCACGACCGGACGACCGCTCTGTGTTGGCAATGGCGAGACGGCGAAGGGGCTGACGACCGAGGGGATGAAGGAGTACCCCTGCCCATCCCCCGCAGCGTGTGAACTCGGACGCAAGGGCGGCTGCAAACCCTACGGTCGCTTGAACGTCAGTATCGGCGATGAGGATCCCCTGGGCAGCTTTATCTTCCGGACGACGGGATTTAACAGCATTCGAACTTTGGTTGCCCGGTTGCAGTACTTCCGGGCGATCTCGGGGAATCGTCTGTCCTGTCTGCCAATGGAACTGAGACTGCGCGGGAAATCAACCCGGCAAAGCCATGGAACGCCGATCTACTACGTAGATATCACCGTTCGGACAGGCATGAGTCTGGAAGAGGCCCTGGTTGAATCGAAACGGTTTGAAGAACAGCGACAGGCGGCGGGCTTCGATCAGGAGGCGCTGGAGGTGTCAGCCCGTCAGGGACTGGCCAACGGCGCGTTCGAGGAGAGCGAGGAAGAGGGGGGTGCTGTCGTTGAGGAATTCTATGCCGCAACGGACGAGCTACCGCAATCCACGGGACAGACTATTCCGAAAGGTGGCGCGGTATCACTCAGCGGGAAGCTCGAAGCCAAGGCAAAAGCACTTGCTTCGCCGTCCTGAGTTCGTTCAGAGCCCCGCTTCCAAGAACAGATCGGAGGGTTTGCACTCGACCGCATGGGCGATGCGCAGGATGTTCAGAAAGGTGACGTTGCGTTCGCCCCGTTCGATCTTGCCCATGTGGGAGCGATCGATTTCGGCAAAGTCGGCCAAGGCTTCTTGCGATAAGGACATCGCGATACGCCGGGCGCGTATCGCGGCACCCAGTTTTGCGAGATCTTGGTTTTTGTCGAGCTTTGCAGAGACCCTTGCCATACCAGGAATCGTGACGATATGATGCATCCACGACCACGGTATTTACGACCCATGTAACAGGAGAACTACCTATGTGGAACCAATCCCCCCTTGAAACCTTGGTCTCATTCGCCATCACCTTTGTTGCCGGTGCTCTCTCGACCGTCGCCATTGCTGCCTATGGGCGGTGGATGAAGCATCAGGGACGGGTAAGTGGACAGATTCAACCGCAGTAACCGGCTTGTGTTGCCGAATCTCAGATCAATTACTTAAGGATAAAACGATGTCGATCGATATTCAGAAAGTAACCTCGGATGAAATGACCTTTGAAAAGCTTGAAACGCTGATCATGCGCCGAGAGTCATTTCAGGTGGTGGCCGTTTCAAACATCAGTGCCGTCGTCGAGAAAATCGAAGGACGAATTGAAAAGCAGAACCTGAAATGCCGGGTTTATTCCGAGTACCGCTCTACTGCGATGGCAGCTACTTTCAGTCCGGCTGCCGTAGTGGGGTTGGGGGCTGCCGTCGGTATCGGATTGCACAACCTCGTCACCTTCAATCCAGACTACGAGATCGGGAAGAATAAGCTGGCGGGTACAGTCACAGTCAAATACATGAAGTATTGTCCAAACGGTAGC
>CAZHFS010000455.1:0-2579 GCA_964531885.1 uncultured Propionivibrio sp. | reverse complement strand
AAGACTCTCCGCGAGGTCGCGATGCCCCTTCTCCAGCGCCCGGGCCTCTTGGGCCAATCCTCACAACTTAGCATAAAAGCATACGCTGGAGCGGCGCCTTGAGCCGTTTCGGTTTTGACTGCACAATTCGCTCTAACGCATTGTTTATAAAGGGTAATCTGATGACGCCCTTCATATGTCAACATCCTTAGCCTGTTTGCCAACTACCTGTTTTCACAGGAATTGTTGGACAGCGCGCGCATCAAGCCCACAGCCTTCACGCGCCAGCGTTGCCTCAGCTTTCCCACGATCCTCACTTTTTTCCTGTCCGGCGTTCAGAGCGCTGTGCAGCCTGAGCTCGATCGCTTCTTCGCCAACCTCCGGAATCGCGCCGATTCGCTGCGTGTGGTGAGCGCCCAGGCCTTTTGCAAGGCCCGCTACCAGATCAGTGCCTTGGTCTTCGCCGAGGTGAATCAGAAACTGATGGCCCTGGTCGAGGCGCATCTGGGCTTTCCGCGCTGGCACGGCTTGCGCGTGATTGCCGCCGACGGCAGCGCGGTACGGCTGACAGTGATCAAGAACTTGAAACGCACGATCGCAAACGGCGTGGCCTTCGGCTTGTACCTGCCGGGGATCGAACTCTTCCTCGACTTCGCCCTGCACGAACCGTGCTGCAACGAGCGCCAGATGCTCTTCGAGCGTCTGGACCTGCTGCGCGAGGACGACCTGCTCGTCCTCGACCGCGGCTTTCCCTGCCGCTGGCTCGTCTGCGCCCTGACGGCGCGGCGCATCCCTTTCTGCATTCGCTGCGATATCGCCACCGGCTTTACCGTGGTGCGTAAATTTCGCCAGTCCGGCGCCACCGAACAGATCGTGACCTTGCCCGCGCCGACACGCCAGGAAGCCGCCGATTACGAATGCCCGGCGACGCCGACGACGGTGCGCCTCATCCGGGTGGTGACGCCCAATGGCCGCATCCATGTGGTGATGACCTCCTTGCTCGATCCGGCCGCCTTCCCCGCCAACGCCTTTGCCCATCTCTACCATGGCCGATGGCGGGTGGAGGAGGCGTTCAAAAGGATCAAGCACCGGCTCGGCCTGGAGCAGACCAGCGGCCTGTCCTGGCATGCCGCTCGCCAGGATTTCGGCGCCAAGGCCGTCTGCGACAACTTGAACGCCTTGGCCGCCTATGTCGCCACCGACGCCCATCTCGACCCGGATTCGCCCTACAAAATCAACCGCACCCAGGCTTTCGACAAGATCAAGCGCCAACTCGGCCGCTGGCTTCTCGCCGCTCAGGCCACCCTCCGCCGCGTCAAGTCCGTGCTCGCCGAACTCGCCAAAAATCTCCAGAAATTCGTCCCGGATCGCGCTAACCCTCACCCAGCCCGACCCAAACCACACCGCCATCATGCTTACAAGCCAATATGACTAAGTGCTAAGTTGGGAGGATTGGGGTGGTAAGCCCCCCTTTTGATTGGCTGTACTTGGGGCCTGTATAACGCCTGAAAATCAATCAGGATACTCAGGGCCTTCACTGTTTCCTGCGGCTTGAATATCTGTGCTCACGTCTCAACGGAGATCACAGAAATGCACAAGCCATCACGCAGCGCCAAGTCTGGGGCTGCCTCTCATGATCTGCCTGCGGCCCAAGCAGACCTTATCCCCGACGCTCTCCGCAACTTCGACGCCCTGCCGGATGCAGCAAACGTGCGCCTGCCGGTGGTATGCGCTCTGCTTCAAATTTCCCCCGCCACAACCTGGCGATGGTCTAAGTCCGGCCGCCTCCCGGCGCCGCGCCGTCTCTCTGAAGGCGTCACAGCCTGGAATGTGGGCCAGCTGCGCAAGGCCCTGAATGGGGAGGCATGGCAATGAGTGCCAACAAGACCGCCTCGGCGCCTTCCCTAGCCGATGATCTTCACCAGGCGGACGCCCTGCTTGCCCCGCTCTGCGGCAAGCCTGGCCGGGCTGTGCCGCTTGTCTTGCGCCTGCTGGCTGCCATCTGGCTTGCCGTTGAGCGTCTTCGTCAAACCGTGCAGGCGTCTGCAGAGGTCGATAACTGGCGATCCAGCGCGGCGGCGACGGTTGCCAAGGGCCGGGCGCTGGGTATCGAAGCCCGCGTCGGCGAGCTGATGCCGGATTTTCGCGCCCGCATTGATACGGAATTGCAGAAGCGGGGGCAACAGTGACCGCCCGCTCCATTCCCGACGATACCCCGGCCCCTCTGCTTGAGCGTTGGCGTCAGGCGCTGCGCTTCCGTATCGGCGTGGTCGGCGTCGACGGCCTTGACCAGTTCCCGAACGCGGCGGACTTCCCGGACGAATTCCCGACTGAAGAGTTCGGCGCCGGGTGCCTCCTGGGCGAAGTGCTGGGGCTGGCCGCTCTCAAGCTGTTTCGGCCTGTTCCGCTGCGCCCGTACCCTGCCTTTCAGCTCGACACGATGTTCCCTTTGCTCGAAGACCTGGCCAAGAGCGAGCGGACGACGGACCGCGCCCGGCTGCATGTGATTGCCGGCACCGTCGAGAGGGCGATGAATGCGCCGTCCTGCATGCCGGCGCTGATTGCCTGGCTCGACGCGCTGACCAATGACGATCTTCACT
>CAZHFS010000454.1:0-2580 GCA_964531885.1 uncultured Propionivibrio sp. | reverse complement strand
CCTCGCGGAACTGAATGTTGGTATAGCCGTTCAGGGAAAACTGACGAATGATGGCAGCGCAAGCTGCCTGAATATCCTCGCGGGGGTCGATGATCTGACCGTGCCCGGCACGAAGTGGTTTGCGGCGGGCCACCGCACAGCGCAGGACACCCCGATCGGCAACACAATCCACACTGAATTCATGTCCCGATAGGAATTCCATGACCAAGAGGGTCGGGAACGTCTCCCGCTGCGCCAGCATGATGCGTAGCGAGGGAAGATCAATCTGGTAATCATGGCCATCGGCGTAGATATCGTAGGCGCTGCGATCTTCACGGATGCGCCGAAAGCCGATGCCATACACCGACACGGATGGCTTGATGCAAAGCTGGTCGTGGGATTCTCGCAATCGATCATAAGCGGCGTCGAATTCAGCCAGAGAGGCACAGGCCTGCCACGCCGGCGCCGGTGCCTGGGGGCACTCCACGGTCGCATAGAAGCGTCCCTTGTCGTGCAACAGGTTGAGCATTGCACGCGGGGCGCTGCTCAGTATCCGGGTGCCAAAACCGGCAAAGGTATCCTCTGCGTCCGCCAGAAGCGCCGCCTCCTTGCCGGGTACGAAGATACCGATCTTGTGGCGACTACAGAAATCTGCACACCACTCGGCATAGGCTTCGCCGGCGAGGCCAGAAGGCTCCTGGTGGAACTCGTCCGCCGCCAGCCGAACCAGCGCGTGCGGGTTCGGGCTGGAGGCAACCAGCGTATAGGCCTGCTCCTTGTCGCCCTGGCGGATGAGGCGCAGGGCGTTCTGAACCGAGGAGAAGGTCTTATTGAACCAGACTTTCACGCGCGGATCCCTACAGATGCGGCAGGATCTGTGGGAGCAGGTCCTGGAACGTGCGGCCGGTGCCGTTCTCGCCGATGGCATGCATCTTCCATTCGCCGTTGTGGCGATAGAGCTTTGCCATGATCTGGGCCGAGTGGTGCCCCTGAACACTTAGGTCATAGCGTGCAATTTCCTTGCCGGAGGACTTGTCCACGATGCGGCAGAAGGCATTGGCCACCTGCGAGAAGTCCTGGCCGGTAAAGGAGTTCACTGTGAAGACGAGGGATTTGATGTTGGCGGGAACGCTGTTGAGATTGACAATGATCTGTTCGTCGTCGCCATCACCATCCCCGGTGCGGTTGTCACCGGTGTGAGTGATGCTGCCGTCACGGCTGCGAAGCTGGCGGAACCACACCGAGTCGAGAACCTGCTTGTTTTCGTCGAAGAGAAGGCAGGAGGCATCGAGGTCGATCTCGGTACTGCCGCCGCCAAATCCAAAAAAACCTCCCGACTTCTTCACCGCATCCCAACCGAGTCCCATAACGATGCTGCTCAACGTACCCCCGGCCTCCTTCTCCAAACTAATCTTCTGGCCTTTTTGCAGATTGACCGCCATTCTTTTCTCCTTTGCTGTGTGGTTTAGATGAACGTCTTGCTATCGAGCTCCAATGCACGGCAAATCTGCTCCAGTGCCTGGCGCTCGGTGGTATCGAAATGCCCGTCAGCATTGGCGATGGCCAGACATACACGGACGATGAGGTGGGCCTCCGGTTTGCCCTTGAACGCCGATATCTTCTGCAGCGCTTCACCGGTGGCGATAGTGGCGTCGAACTCGAAACGGCTCAGACACTGGTTGAAGGCTTCGATGACCTTGTCCGTGTCGAAGACGCTCAACTGTTCCGAGTTACGCACATAGCCCATGAGCTTCTGTTTCTCGGTAGCGCTCACAGTGCCGTCGGCAAAGGCGATCATGGTCGAACCGGCGACGATGGCCTGCAGCAGTTCCTTGGAGCGGAACTTCTTGAGTTCGGTATTCAGCGACTGGGTGACATCGCGCACGGATTTCTTCAGGGTATCGAGAAACGACATGGAACCTCCAGAAGGGAAAAAGATGGAAAGGGCCAGGGTCAGGCTTTTCGCAGGCCCAGCTTGGCTCCCAGCCAAGTGAGGAAGCCGCTGCGGTTTCTTGAGCAGACAATGACTCGGCCATTCCCGGAGAACTTGAGGACGATGCCTTCGCCGCTGGCGACGCTGTTGACGAGGCTGCCGAGCAGGCCCTGGCCTTGACTGGTGCTGGCCGCCAGTTCGTAATGGAGCGAACTGTCCCAGGCAACCACATGGCCGTTGTCGATGACGACGCTCTTGTCCGGACTGACATCGATGGAGAAGATGGAGCCGAATCCGGAAACCACTAGTTGGCCGCTGCCGCTGGAACGGCCGATGAAGAAACCCCCAGTGCCCCCGAACAGGGCGTTGCCCAGGTTCTGTATCTGGGCGGTGACCTGAACGCCATCGGTGGCCGCTAGGTAGGCTTCGTCGGAAATACAGTATTGCACCTTGCCGACATCCAGCACCTGCATCGCTCCGGGCAGGCTGGGCGAGAGCAGGCAGTCGCCATTGCCGCGTACCGCCTGAATGTGCTGCTGAAAGAAGCTCTCGCCGTTGGTCAGACGACGCATCATTGCCTGCAGGAAGCCACCCTGCATACGCCCGGTGAGGTCCAGCGTATCCTCCATCATGACCATGGCGTCGCTCTCGCAGGAGATGGATTCACC
>CAZHFS010000453.1:0-2582 GCA_964531885.1 uncultured Propionivibrio sp. | reverse complement strand
AACACACACACCGACTCGTGCGCACCACGCCCCACCCGGCCGCGCAACTGGTGCAACTGCGAGAGGCCAAAGCGCTCGGCATGCTCGATGACCATCAAGCTGGCATTGGGCACGTCGACGCCGACCTCGATCACCGTCGTCGCCACCAGGACATCGATCTCCCCTGCGGCAAAGGCCGCCATCGTCGCCGCCTTCTCCTCCGATTTCAGGCGCCCATGCACCAGTCCTACCGACAGTCCCTCCAACTCGGCGGACAGAACGGCGTGCGTCTCGATCGCGGTCTGCAGCTGCAATTTCTCAGACTCCTCGATCAGCGGACACACCCAGTACGCCTGCCGCCCCTGCTCGACCGCCCCGCGCACCCCGGCGACGACTTCGTCGCGCCGGGCGTCGGTCACCAGCTTGGTGCGCACCGGGGTGCGCCCGGGGGGCAACTCGTCGAGCACCGAGACATCGAGGTCGGCGTAGTAGCTCATGGCCAGCGTGCGCGGAATCGGCGTCGCCGACATCATCAGCTGGTGCGGCGGCAGGCGGGCGTCGCCTGCGCCGGCCTCGTTCGACTTTTCGCCCTTGCGCCGCAGTTCGAGGCGCTGGGCCACGCCGAAGCGGTGCTGCTCATCGACGATGGCCAAGCCCAGCCGGACAAAATCGACACTTTCCTGGATCAGCGCATGCGTCCCGACCACCAATTGCGCACCTTGCGCGGCCTGTTCCTGCGCCGCACGCTTGGCCGCCGTCTTGAGGCTACCGGTGAGCCAGGCCACGCTGATGCCAAGCGGTTCGAGCCAGGCCCGTAGTTTGAGGTAGTGCTGCTCGGCTAGGATTTCGGTCGGCGCCATGAACGCTGCCTGATAACCCGACTCGATCGCCTGACAGGCCGCAAGCGCAGCGACGATGGTCTTGCCGCTGCCCACGTCGCCTTGCAGCAGGCGCTGCATCGGATAGGGCTGGCGCAAATCCTGCGCGATTTCCTCGACCACGCGACGCTGCGCGCCGGTAAGCGCAAACGGCAGACGGGCGATCAGCTCCTGCCCGAGCCCCCCCGGCGCAGCAAGGCAGGGCGCGCCCTTCTCGCGCCGGGCGAGATAGGCGCGGCGCAAGGAAAGTTGTTGCGCTAGAACTTCGTCGAACTTGATGCGCCGCCACGCCGGATGCTCGCGTGTCTGCAGCTCGACCTCAGGAACGCCGGGCGGTGGCGCGTGCAACAGGCGCACCGAGTCGGCAAGCGGCGGCAGGCCATGCCGCGCACACCAGTCGGCATCGAGCAGTTCGGGCAACCGGGTGTCGGCCAGGGCGACTTCGATCAGCTTGCGCAGCGCTGCCTGCGACACACCGGCGGTGGTCGGATAGACCGGCGTCAGCGCCTGCGCCAGGGGCGCATCGGCGCTGACCACACGGTAGCGCGGATGCACCATCTCGGCGCCGAAGAAACCGTGCCGCAGTTCACCGAACACGCGCAAGACCTTATCCTCATCTCGCGCACGTTCGAGCTGCTTCACCTGGCTGCCGTAGAAATTGAGGAAGCGCAGCACCAATTCGCCGCTCGCGTCGGTAGTGCGCGCGACGAGTTGGCGACGCGGACGAAACTCGACGCTGACATCGAGCACCCGCACCTCCACCTGCACCGGCACCATCGGCGGTGCATGGGCGACAGAGTGAAGCTCGGTCTCGTCCTCGTAGCGCAAGGGCAGGTGGAGGACGAGATCGACCGGACGCACCAGCCCGAGCTTGCGCAATTTCTCACGCAAGCTCGCAGGAGCCTTGGCCGCAGTGGTTTTCGGCGTGACTGGCATCCGGGGCAAGGCTAGCTTTAGCGGGACAGCACCATCACCGCATCGGCCTCGACCAGCCCGCCGCGCGGCAAGGCGGCAACGCCGATGGCGGCGCGTGCCGGATAGGGCTGCTGGAAATAGGTGGCCATTGCCTCGTTGACCTTGCCGAAATTAGCGAGGTCGGTGAGAAAAATATTGATTTTCACGATATCGGCCAGGGTACCACCGGAGGCCTCGGCAACCGCCTTCAGGTTATCGAACACGCGCGTGATCTGCGCGTCGATGCCTTCGACCATCTGCATGCTTGCCGGATCGAGACCGATCTGGCCCGAGAGATAAACGGTATCGCCTACCTTGACGGCCTGCGAATAGGTGCCGATCGCGGCGGGTGCGGCGGTCGTGGAAACAATCGTTCTGCTCATACTGTCCTCTACGCGGTAAAGTAATCTGAAAGAAACGACGGACATTCCGTGTTCTGAGCCGAGGATATTAAATGACGACGACGATCATCGCCAATCTGGAAAAGCTGATTGGGACACCACGCGATGGTGCGCTGCTTCGCTATTCCCTGGGTAGCGAATGGCTGAAGGCTGGCCAACCGGGCAAAGCCGCCGAGTGTCTGCGTGCCGCAATCGCACGCGACGCACACTACTCTGCCGCCTGGAAACTGCTTGGCAAGGCCTTGACCGAGAGCGGCGACTTTCCAGGCGCCCAGGGTGCGTATGCGCAGGGCATTGAAGTTGCCGAGGCACGCGGCGACGTGCAGGCGGCCAAGGAAATGCGGGTCTTCCTGCGCCGGCTGGAAAAATC
>CAZHFS010000452.1:0-2589 GCA_964531885.1 uncultured Propionivibrio sp. | reverse complement strand
TCGTTTGTCATCCATGCGGTTCGCTTTTGTGCGCAATCCGGTTCCTGCGGCCAAGTGCCGAGCTGGCGACGGGACCCCGCCTTGGTGTTTTTAAGGAGCATGCCATGAAGATGATTCATTTCGGTTTGTCCTTGCTCTTCCTCCTTTTTTCGCACATCGGCTTTGCCGCCGAGCCGGATGCCAAGGGTTGTAAGGACCCGGCGCTGCTCAGCCGCTTTCCGGGGTTCCGGATTCAGCGCTGCACGCTGAACGATTTCGGTGCGCACACTTTCCTGGAAGCCAAGAAGGAGGTGCGCGTCGAAGGGCGTTACTCGGAAATCATGTACGCCAAGAACGAGGATGCCAAAGCGCCCAGCCCCTTGCAGGTGTTGCGCAACCTGGAAAATGCGCTCAAGAAAATCGGTGGGACGGTCATCGACCAAAACGAGGAGGGCGATCTGTACCTCAAGGTAAGCAAGGACGGTGCAGAGATTTGGGTGCATGCCAACATGGTCATCGCCGAGCAGTATCTGTTGCGGATCGTCGAGAAAGGGACGATGAAGCAGGAGGTCGAGGCCGATGCCGCCGCGCTGGGGGCCGGGATCAAGGCCGAAGGGCGAATCGCCGTGTATGGCATCCTGTTCGATACCGGCAAGGCGGACATCAAGGCCGCCTCCGAGACGACGCTTAGCGAAATTGCCAAGCTGCTCAAGGCGCAACCCGCGCTCAAGCTGCATATCGTCGGCCATACCGATAACGTGGCCGGGTTCGACCTCAACATGAAGCTCTCCAGGGCGCGTGCCGAGGCCGTGGTGCAGGCCTTGGCCGGGCGTCATGGCATTGCGGCGAACCGGATGAACCCGCATGGGGTGGGGCCGCTGGTACCGGTCGCGAGCAATGACAGCGAGGCCGGCCGGGCCAAGAACCGCCGGGTGGAGTTGGTCAAGCAGTAGGTTGAGCGCGAGCGGACGATTCGACATGGTCTGACCCGCTCTGATGAACTCAGGAGGATGGCATGAAACGGTTTACCTTTTTTGTTGCGGCGCTCATCTGCGCCGGACTGGCTGCAGCCAACGCCACAGAACCCAAGTCAGATCTGCCGGGGGCCAAGGACTCACCGCTCCTTGGGCGTTTTGCCGGGGCGTACATCGTTTCGTCGGCTTTCCGCGATTTTGATGAAATGCGTTTGCCTCTCGCCGCGCTTAAGCCCTCGGAGGATAAGGCCAAGCGCGATGCCAAGAACAACACGGTGTTTGAACCCGGTAAAAGCAAGACACTGGAAGGACGGCGCACCCGTCTCGTCTATCTCCTGCCCCCGAATGTCTCCCCTCTGCAGGGGGTGCGCAATTACCAGAACGAGATTGCCGGCAAGGGCGGGCAACTGCTCTATGAATGCCAGAACGAGGCGTGCGGGGGCGATCCGGGGCGGGCCAGCGAAGGCGGTGGGGGCGAGCAGAGCCTGGCGATGGTGCTATGGCCCGAATCAAGCATCAAGGACAAGGCCTTTTCCAACGGGCATTGCGCGCAGACGCAGCGCATCAGCGAACAGCGCTTTGCCGCCTTCGAGTTGCCCAAGGCCGCGGCGCATGTGGCCGTGCTGGCTTACTCCGGAAAAGGGGGAAGCTATTGCAATGTGTTTGCCGACCGCACCGTGCTGATCGTCGATATCCTCGAACAAAAGGCGATGGAGCAGACGATGGTGACGGTCAAGGCGGAAGAAATGGCCCAGGCAATCCATACGGCTGGGCGCGTGGCGCTCTACGGCCTGTATTTCGATTCGGGCAAGGCCGAGGTGAAACCCGAGTCCAAAGCGACGCTGGAACAGATCGCCAAGCTGCTGGCCGGGACTCCGTCGCTTAAGCTGCTGGTCGTCGGCCATACCGACGATGTGGGCGGCTTCGCGTCCAATATGGATCTCTCGAAGCGGCGCGCGGAATCGGTGATTGCCGCGCTGGCCGGGCAATACCGGATCGACCGCCAGCGCCTGACGCCGGTGGGCGTCTCGTTCGCCAGCCCGGTTGCCCCGAATACGAACGAAGACGGGCGGGCGAAAAACCGGCGCGTCGAACTCGTGCCGAACAAATAGAGCGCCGCTGCCCGCAATTCGGGCAGCGCCTTTGTCCTCTGGCCGGAGGGGTGTGCCGTGTTATGAAGTCTGGTTGGCCTCTCCGGCAATAACCCGGTTCCGCCCCTTGGCTTTGGCCTCATAGAGCGCGGCGTCGGAAATCGCCAGTACGTCTGTCCAGTGGCCGAACGGCGACGCGCCTCCCGCCACCCCGATGCTGACCGTCACGCTTATCGTTCCGGTGGAGGTAGTAATGACGGCCGTTTCAACGGCGGCGCGCAGGCGTTCGGCAATGGCTTTCGCCTGTTCCAGCGTGGTGTTGGGCAGCAAGGCCACGAACTCCTCGCCACCGTAGCGGCACCAGATATCGCTGGCCCGCAAGGAGGTCTGGGCCGCACAAGAAACCTGGGTGAGCGTGGCATCACCCGTTTGGTGGCCGTAACGGTCGTTAATGCTTTTGAAGTGGTCGATATCGACTGCCAACATCGATAGCGGCAAGCCCTGGCGTTCGGCCAGGGTCCATTCCCGCGTGGCATGCTCCTCGA
>CAZHFS010000451.1:0-2596 GCA_964531885.1 uncultured Propionivibrio sp. | reverse complement strand
AGCGCCGCACAGCCGACAATCAACCCGTCGTGCACGACCAGCGAGAAGCGGGTGATTTCACGTTCGAGCAGTTCGCGCGAACGACGTACCAGCGTACCGTCTTCTTCAAGCGGTTCAATGAGGGCAACGAGTCCGCTGATGTCGTCCGGCCGGGCATCGCGGAGCGTCTCCAGCGATTCACGGGTGATGATGGTACCCACGCCATCTCGCGTAAAGAGTTCGCGCAACAGCGTTCCGTCTTCGTTGTATCCAATCAGATGCACCCGGCCGACCCCGGAACGGCTGGCCCGGATGGCACAGGGAAGATAGCGCTTGAGATCCGGGGAGAGCCAGTCACCGATGCTGTTAAGCCGCTCAGCCGCCTCCGAGGTCATCTCGTCGAGCAGCGTCCCGTCGATATCGGTCAGACCGATGCTGTCGGTCAGGAACACCAGCTTTTCCGCACCGATGGCCACCGCCGCCGCCTCGGCCACTTCTTCCATCGCCAGGTTGAAGATCTCACCGGTCGGACTGGCGCCAAGGCTCGAAAGGATGACGATATTGCCCATGCCGAGCTGTGCCTTGATCCCCTCGGCATCGATCTTGCGCACCGCGCCGGCGTACTGCATGTCAACGCCATCGATCACACCAAGGGGTTTGGCGGTAATGAAATTGCCGGCGATGACGCGGATTGTGCTATTGGCCATTGGCGTATCGGCAAGCCCCTGCGAGAGCAGGGCATCAATCTCGAGGTAAACGCTGCCAACGGCATCGATCACGCAATCGAGCGTCGCCGCATCGGTCACCCGGTAGCGTCCGTGGCTGACCGATTCAAGCCCTTTCTCGCGCAACTCCTCCTCGATCTGCGGTCTCGCCCCGTGCACCAGCACCAGTCGCACACCCAGCGCGACGAGGAGGTTGGCATCGTAGGCCAAAGTCCGCGCCAGCGGTCCTGAAATGGCCTTGCCGCCGAAGGCGACGACGAACGTCTTGCCGCGAAACAGATTGACGTAGGGCGCAACCTCCCGAAACAGCGATACAAATTGGGCGGGGCTCAACTCATCGGACATGTCTTACTTTTCCTTGACCTTGGGTTTCGTTTTGGAGGGTTTGGCTTCGGCCGATTGATCAAGGCCGAGGGCCTTTTCGATCCGCGCGCAAATGGTACGCAGAATCTTCACTCGCGCATAGTTCTTGTCGTTCGCCTCGACCAGCGTCCACGGCGCTGTCGAGGTGCTTGTCCGATCGACCATGTCGCACACTGCCGCATGGTAGAGCTGGCTTTTGTCACGGTTACGCCAGTCTTCCTCGGTGATCTTGAAGCGTTTGAACTCGATTTTTTCGCGTTCTTTGAAGCGTCTGAGCTGCTCCTTGTCGCTGATCTGCAACCAGAATTTGACAATGATCGCGCCATCATCATGCAATTCATGCTCAAAATCGTTGATTTCGGTGTAGGCGCGCAACCAGTCGGCTTCACTGCAGAAGCCCTCGACCCGCTCGACGAGCACCCGGCCATACCAGGTCCGGTCGAAGATCGTCACCCTACCGACACGCGGAATGTGCCGCCAGAAACGCCACATATAGGGCTGTGCGCGCTCTTCCTCGGTCGGTGCGGCAACCGGCACGATCTGGTAGCGGCGAGCATCCATGGCCGCTGTAACGCGCCGGATGCTTCCCCCCTTGCCCGCCGCATCGGAACCCTCGAAGGCCAGGATCAGCGAATGCTTACGGAACTCGGGGTGGCGCACCAATTCGGAAAGACGGCCTTGCCAGCGGGCCAGTTCCGTTTCGTAGCTCGACTTGTCGAGCTTCTGGTTCAGATCGAGTGCCGTGAGCACATCCAGACTGTCGATCTTGGGAGCCATCGGCGGAGCAACCGGGAAACCTTGGTCGCGGTTATCGGCCAGGCGCTTTTGCAGTGCGTCGAGCACGATGCGCCCAACGGTGAGCGAACGGTAGCGGTCGTCTGTGCCCTCAACGACAATCCACGGCGCCCAGGGCGTATTGGTCATGCGCAGGACATGACCGGCAGCCTCCTGGAGCTTGTCATATGTCTTCAGCCGTTCCCAGCTTTCCTTGGTCACCCGCCACGCCGTGCGCGGGTCTTTCTCCATCGCCTTGAGGCGTTTCTTCTGCGCATCTTTTGACAGATGGAACCAGAATTTGAGGACCAGAGCGCCTTCATTGACCAGCATGGCTTCAAAGCGATTGATCTGATCCATGCGCTGGTCGAGATCGCCCTTGGAGAGTTCTCCCCGAATACGCTCAGCGATCGGATGCGAGTACCATGATCCGGCGAAGATCCCGACCCGACCCTTGGCCGGCAAGGCCCGCCAGAAACGCCACATGTAGGGCCGCTCGCTCTCTTCGTCGGTCGGCGCGGAAAATGCCAGGGTCGAAAGATAGCGTGGATCCATCCACTCGTAGAGGACGTTAATCGTCTCACTCTTGCCCGAGCCATCGACACCGCTGATCAGGATCACGACCGGAAAACGCCCCTGTTCGCGAACATCGAACTGCGCGTCAAGCAGCGCCGCTCGCAGGCGCGGTTCTTCCGCCCGAAAAGTTGCCTTGTCGATGGTATGGCCCAGTTCGGCCGATTCGAACATGATCCGCC
>CAZHFS010000450.1:0-2606 GCA_964531885.1 uncultured Propionivibrio sp. | reverse complement strand
TGCCGCAGCACCGAGGCCGCATCCCCGCGGGCAGCCGCTGAAGTTGTGGCACCGGCCAGCCAGTCGCAGACCCCTTGCAGGATGTCCAGTTCCAGCGGCTTGGCCCGCTTTTCCTGGGCGGGATGCAGGGCCCGGATACCCTTGAGCAATTGCCGGATTTTGGCGGCCTTGGTCGGGTCTGCAAAGCCATGGTCCTGATGCCAGCGCGACAGTGCCGCCAGGCGGTGTTTCAACGTATTGAGGGACAGGGATTCGGCATGGTCGGAGAGATAACGGGCAATCGAATCGATCGTTGCCGGCAACAAACCGCCCCATTCCACCTCGAAATGCCGGATAGCCGACGCATAGCTGCGCCGGGTATTGGCGCGCTCGGCGGCATCGAGGTAGAGATCGACCCGGCTCATCGCTGTCCTTGCCAGGGGTTAGATGTGGGCACGCAGCGGCAGCGAAACTTGCGGCTCAAGCGCCTCCAGCACGGCATGGGCCTTGAGGATGTCCTGATGCAACTGGGCGTGCTTTGGCGCATGCACGGTCACCACGAGCGCGTAGCGGATGGCCGGGGCGCCGGACGATGCGAGGCCGCCGGCTTCGCGGGCGTTGTAATGCACGTCGAATACCGGTTCGAGCAGACTGCTGCCGTAGTAGCTGTGCTCGGCGTGCAGGACCGTTTCCCATTTGCCCAAATCCGCCCGCAGTTCGGCCTCGGTCCGGAAGTCCGCTGACGGGAAGAAGCTCACCGACGAGGCGTTGGCGGCACCGGCCTTGCGCTTGCTGCTGTTGGGCCGGAAGGTGATGCCCAGGCCCGCCTTTGTATAAGCGCCGGCGTCCTGCGGGTCGACCGGGCTCGCGTAGCAGAAGGTCGCCCGCAAGCGTACCTTGCCCTCCAGTTGGAAGGTCGGCAAGGGGATGGGCGCCCGCAGGAACTTGCCGGGGCGCAACTCGCCCTGGTAGATGATCCGGGCTTCCCCGTCCTCGCAGGTGATCAACCGGTTGATGTCGGCTGGCACGCGACCCCAGCCGACGTGATGGACGTCGTGTTCGTCCTTGCTCTCACAGCCATGGATCAGGAGCGTCTTGATGGTCAGCGGATGCACGGGGGCACCGAGGATGGCGCGGATGCCGACCGCCGAGCGCAATGCGAGCGGCGCCGCGAAACTGGTCCCCAGCGTCGCAGCCAAGTTCGGCCGGCTGCCGGGGGCGGCGACATGGAAATAGTCTTTGGGCGCGCCGCCGAAGGCCACCACATCGGGCTTCCTCCGTCCTGGGCTCCGGCCGGGGCCGGTGGCGCTGTAGCTGGCCCGCATCCAGTCATCGCCGCTCCGATCGGCGGCGCCCACGGACAAGGCGTTCACGCTGTCGGACGGCACCTGGATACGGTTAAGGCCGAGGGCGGCATCGCGTTCCCCGTTGTTGCCGACGGCGACGGTCATCAGGGTTTCGCCATCGCTCAGGATGCTGTCGATGACGGCCGTCCAGGCATGGACATCCTGGTCCTCGACCGGCAAGTCCGGTCCCAGGCTGAGGTTGATGAACTGGTACTGGCGCGAGAGCAGGACAGTTTCGACATGGCCGAGCGTGCGATACAACTCGTACGGGTCTTCCCCGTCGATCTTGGCGTCGAGAACCCGATGGTGATCGACCGGCGCATAAGGGCGCTCCGCCGTCGCTTCCGGCTCGATCGGCCCAAACAGGAGGGCCGACGTCACGCCCAATCCGTGTTCGTTGAAATCGGCCACGTCGCTGGCATCCTCGTCGGCCAGGAAATAGCGCCGGACATAGCGGTCGAGCACGTGTTCTGCCGGCAACCCGCCATCGAGCACCGCCACCTTGGGTTCCCGGGAGAGGGGCTCGCCGCTGGGAAGGGCAAACGATACGGCGAGTGGCATGCTGCGGGTCACCGGACGGGCAGCGCGCAGGTGCGGCATCGGCCGGACCACGCGGGTCAGCGTGAACTGGGCGAGGCGTTCCAGGCCGGCGGCATTGCCCTCGACTGCGACAAAGAGCAGGCGGCCCGCCTCGAATTCGAACTCCCCATTGACCATGAAACCGCAGTCGTTGGCGTAATCGGCAAACCAGGCGCGGACATCGGCGGCATCCCCTTCCGGCGGCAGGTGTAAGCCGACCTCGAAGACATGCCCGACATGGGCGCCCTCCAGATGCAGGCGATCAGTCGGGGTCATGGCAGCAAAGGTCTCGATACGGGCGAATTGTTCGGCGACCGGTAATTGCTCATGCAGGCTCCGGGCAAAGTCCGGGAAGTTCTGCAACGCGGATCGGGTGCCGGCGACGAAAAGTTCCGTGGTCTCGGCTTCGGGCGGTGCCTTCTTCTGGGTCTGCCGGCGCGGCCGGATGCGGCGGGTGCGCGACCCCAGCGAGGCCAGGCCGACCTGATCGAGCAGCAGCTTCGGGAAAAAGGATTTGGCCAAGTAGGCCGGGTGCAATACCAGACGGGCCACCGCCAGGTCGTCGGCGCAAGCTTTGGGCGGCAAGGCCTCGAAGAGTCTGTTGGCCGCCTCGATCTCGGGAACGATGGTCCGCTTCGCCTCACTCAAGGTATAGGGATGCGCCTTGTCACTGGGCTTCTTCTTGGGAGCCTCGATGGGATA